>NZ_SZWU01000020.1:63916-65293 GCF_005280935.1 Citrobacter sp. wls757
CCAGTTTCTCGTCATAATGTGCGACTTCAAAAATGGCTTCGGCTATTTCCGGCGATGTATTGCGCAGACTTGCCCATTCGCCGACGCGATGGGCTTTCGCTTCTTGAGTTGGCATTCGAATCCTCCTGTTGAAGATTAGCCGTTGAGTTTTACTGCCAGACCTGCGACATATTCACCCTGATAGCGGGCGATAGATAATTCTTCCTGACTTGGCTGGCGGGAGCCGTCGCCTCCGGCAATGGTGGTTGCACCGTAAGGGGTACCGCCGCGAACTTGAGAGACATCAAACAGCTCTTGCGCCGCGTAACCGATAGGTACAATCACCATCCCATGGTGGGCAAGCGTAGTCCAGGTTGATGTAATGGTTTGTTCCTGACCGCCGCCGGTTCCCGTTGAGCTGAATACGCTGGCGAGTTTGCCGTACAGGCCGCCAGAGGCCCACAGCCCGCCAGTCTGGTCGAGGAAGGTACGCATCTGACCGGACATATTGCCAAAGCGCGTGGGGGTACCAAAAATGATGGCGTCGTAATCAGCCAGTTCTTGCGGGGTTGCGACTGGTGCGTTTTGTGTTTTGCCGCCAGCCTTAAGGAAAATCTCGGGCTGCATGGTCTCTGGTACACGCTTAATAATCACTTCCGCGCCATCTACCTTATTTGCGCCTTCTGCGACTGCGTGGGCCATAGTTTCAATGTGTCCGTACATGGAATAATAAAGCACCAGAACTTTTGCCATTTTACACTACTCCTCGAGTTAACCGTGTCCGTAGCGATTCGCTACCTACCTTTAAAGATATGACGTACTGTCAGGAGTGCAAATTTCACAATCACTTCTTTGATTTATAACAATTTTTCTAACAACCTGCTTTGTAGCAAAATGATACATATTTAACCGGGTAGAATTCGGTAGTCATAAGAAAGACTTATTGATTTCTTATGGTGATTATTTCTTTGTCACTCCTGATCCTGTTGCAGGATATTACAGTTAGCGTCTGCCCTGGCCACGCTTCACTATGCTTATTCCCACGCAGTTATTTTCAGGGCCTCGCCCGTAACGCTGCGTGAGGTATCACTCCTCAGTACCTATGCAATATGATGTCTAATCAATGACGGAGGTCAGTAATGGCAAACCATCGGGGCGGTTCCGGCAACTTTGCGGAAGACCGCGAAAGAGCATCAGAAGCAGGTCGAAAAGGTGGCCAGCACAGCGGGGGCAACTTCAAGAATGACCCGCAACGCGCTTCAGAGGCAGGCAAAAAAGGGGGCAAAAATAGTCACGGCAACAACAAATCGTAATTGTCGGGCTATCTGTCAGATATGTCGTGACGGCTGAGAGTCAGAGACAGACGTTACGTAGCCACCGCCGCCGGGTCTTTCCGGC
>NZ_SZWU01000020.1:65344-81791 GCF_005280935.1 Citrobacter sp. wls757
TGTAACAAAACGCAACGCAGACTAATGACATTCAGTTAATCGGGTGTCTCATGTCATTACTTTCTCGTTATTCCTTCTCTGTTAAACCTCAGGAAGCGATCCTCATTGTGATCACCATGTTCTGGGGTGGCACGTTTTTGGCGGTGCAATATGCCGTTACCCTGAGCGGCCCTTTTTTCTTTGTCGGTGTGCGTTTTGCCACTGCCGCGGTGGCGGTCGCGCTTTTGTCGTTACACACACTGCATAAGCTGACGTGGCTGGAAGTTAAAGCAGGGGTTGCAATCGGTATTGCAATTGCGCTGGGCTATAGTCTGCAAACCTGGGGGTTACAGTTTATTCCCAGCAGTAAATCGGCGTTTATTACCGCGATGTACGTACCGTTGGTGCCGCTTTTACAATGGTTGTGTCTGGGACGCATACCAGGTCTGATGCCATGCGTCGGCATTGTGCTGGCCTTTATCGGATTGATTTTTCTTGCCGGACCGGGAGGCAATTTACTGGCTTTAGGCGAAGGCGAGTGGATCACGCTCGCCGGTGCGGTGGCGATTGCGGCAGAAATTATCCTGATTAGCGCGTGGGCAGGAAAAGTGGATGTTCGTCGGGTAACGGTAGTGCAACTGGCAACCGCTTCGATAGTGGCGTTTATGGCGATGGGACCGGCCGGAGAGACCGTACCACCAATGTCTACCGGATTGCTGGTGGTGGCGCTGGGGCTGGGTATTTTTAGCGCGATTATTCAGGTCACCATGAACTGGGCGCAGCGCAGCGTTTCGCCGACGCGCGCGACGGTTATTTATACCGGTGAACCGGTGTGGGCGGGGATCTTTGGCCGTCTGGCGGGTGAACGCTTACCGCTACTTGCATTGCTTGGTGCGGCATTCATTATTGTTGGCGTACTGGTCAGCGAGCTGAAGTTCAAAAAGAAAAAAGCGCTTGGACAAGAGGCGCCGCCGGAATCGCTTTAATTTAACCATTCACCGCGTGATTTGGTATGCTGACGCCCTCACAAGAAGGAGAGGGCGCATGGTCCAACGCGCAGAGAAAAAAACAGGTAAGCGCTCGCAGGCCGTCAGTGCAAAACGCCAGGCCATCTTAACCGCGGCATTAAATATCTTCTCCCAATATGGGATCCACGGCACGCGCCTGGAGCAGGTGGCAGAGCAGGCGGGCGTGTCAAAAACCAATCTACTTTATTACTACCCGTCAAAAGAGGTGCTTTATATCGCCGTTTTACGGCAGATCCTCGACATCTGGCTAGCTCCATTGAAAGCTTTTCGCGAAGACTTTGCGCCGCTGGTGGCCATTAAAGAATACATTCGCCTTAAGCTGGAAGTGTCGCGCGATTACCCTCAGGCCTCACGGCTGTTTTGTATGGAGATGCTGGCCGGAGCGCCTTTATTGATGGCAGAACTGGAGGGGGATCTCAAAACGCTAATTGATGAGAAATCCGCGCTGATTGCCGGTTGGATCAAAAGCGGAAAACTGGCTCCGGTCGATCCGCATCATCTGATTTTTATGATTTGGGCTTCAACTCAGCACTACGCCGATTTTGCCCCACAGGTAGAGGCGGTGACGGGCGCAACGCTGCGTGATGAAGCCTTTTTTAACCAAACGGTGGAGAGCGTACAGCGGATGATTATTGAAGGGATCCGCGTGCGTTAACTGGCCGGCGGTAACGGGCAGCTTAAATCGCCTTCTTCACACTGCAAAAGTGAGGCGAGAAACGCTTCGCGCTCGTTGGTCTTATCCGTCAGGCACTGGCTGGAAATCATCGCCTGAACGCTACCGCCTTCAGTGCCAGAACTGATTAACGCACAGTCCGCATCGCGCAAAGTTATCCAGGATACTTGCGCTTTTTTCAGTAAATCGCGCTGGGTTGGGGCGGCGCGCTTCAGCGCATTCTGATAAGTTTCATTAAGTTTGGCGTCGGCCGCTTTATACTGCTCTGCCGCACAGGTGTTCATCTCAATCTGCGTGTTTGCGTTGGCGCAGTCATCCGCCAGCGCCTGGCCGCCCAGCAGCAGCGCTGCACATGTCAGTACGATTCGTTTCATGCTTCCCTCTGGCTTCATAAAAAAAGGCCCCGTTACCGGAGCCTTAATTAACCACAACCTTAGCCGATTGTCATCAGGCTGGCGTTCCCCCCAGCTGCGGCGGTATTGACGCTCAGGGAGCGCTCAATATACAACCTTTCCAGCAGGATATTGCTTTCGCCGCGGGCAAAGCCCTGGACCGACACAATCGCCCCTTCGCGGGCCGCCACCGCTTCACACAGTGCGCGAAGCTGATCGGAATCACCGTGGAAAATAACCGCATCAAACGGCTGCGTAGTGATGTTGTCCGCTTTGGCAAATTGGATGCGCCCGGAAACTACTGCTGGCAGACGTTTTGCCAGGTCGCGATGGAATGTATCATCTGGCCACAGGATTAAGCTACCAACGGAAGTTACAGCGGCAACCTGTACCAGCGCATCCTGTTCATCATCGGCGATACACAGCACGCGTTCGCGCGGCAACAGCGTCCAGGTATTGCGCTCGCCGGTGGGTCCTGGCAGCAGGCGTTGCGTTCCGGCCTGCGCCAGTTCACCAAACTGTTGGCAGAGCGCACGCAGTGCTGGACGATCGGTTGCCCATTCGCTAAGCGCTTCCAGCGGCTGAACGAGCGCCGTTTTAAGCTGTGCATCGACAGGGTATTCGGCATCCTGACGGGCAAGCGTAATGCCTAACGCATTTTCCGGACGGTTTGCCAGCAGGCGGTACAGATACAGCGGTCCACCCGCTTTTGGCCCGGTTCCTGACAAGCCTTCGCCACCGAATGGCTGCACTCCGACGACGGCGCCGACCATATTGCGGTTAACGTACAGGTTCCCCACATGTGCCGAACCCGTGACCTGGGCGATGGTTTCATCGATACGGGTGTGCACGCCCAGCGTTAGGCCATAGCCGGAGGCATTAATTTGCTCAATCAGACTGCCCAGATTGTTGCGGGTGTAACGCACAACGTGCAGTACCGGACCGAACACCTCTTTTTGTAATTCGTCGAAGCTTTCCAGCTCGATAAGCGTCGGCGCGATAAAGGTACCGGTTTGCCATTCACGCGCATCGTCGCTGTTTTCGCGCGCAACCTGGAACACCGGACGCCCTTTGGCGCGCATGGCCTGAATATGGCGCTCAATATTGGCTTTGGCTTCTTCATCGATTACCGGTCCAATATCGGTGGTCAGGCGACCCGGGTTACCCATGCGGCATTCCGCCATTGCGCCACGCAGCATTTTCAGCGTATGGTCGGCGACATCGTCCTGCAGACACAGGACGCGAAGCGCGGAGCAGCGCTGTCCGGCGCTGTCAAAGGCAGAAGCCAGAACGTCGACCACGACTTGTTCCGTTAACGCAGAAGAGTCGACGATCATGGCGTTCATCCCGCCGGTTTCGGCGATAAGCGGGATTGGACGCCCCTGAGCATCGAGGCGGGTCGCGATATTACGTTGCAACAGCGTGGCGACTTCCGTTGAGCCGGTAAACATGACGCCGCGTACGCGCTCATCGGAAGTGAGCTGTGCCCCGACCGTTTCACCTTGACCAGGCAACAGTTGCACCACGCCTGGCGGCACACCTGCTTCGAGTAAAATGGCAATACCCTGGGCGGCAATCAGCGGAGTTTGTTCCGCGGGTTTTGCCAACACGCTGTTGCCCGCCGCCAGCGCAGCGGCAATCTGCCCGGTGAAAATGGCCAGCGGGAAGTTCCAGGGGCTGATACAGACCACCGGCCCTAACGGACGATGGGTTTCATTATCGAAGTCATCGCGGACCTGACCGGCATAATAGTGCAGGAAGTCTACCGCTTCGCGCACTTCCGCAATGGCGTTGCTGAAGGTTTTGCCCGCTTCGCGCACCAGAATGCCAATTAACTGCTGCATCTGGCCTTCCATCAGAACGGCGGCGCGATGCAAAATAGCGGCGCGCTCTTGTGGCGGTGTGGCGAACCAGATCGGCGCGTTATTTACCGCGTTCTGCAATGCCTGTTCCACTTCGCTGTGAGTCGCTTCACGCACATAACCGACAATGTCTTTCGGTTCGGCCGGGTTGACGACTGGGGTCATTTCACCGTCAGCAACCGGATGTTCGAGCATCGGTTTAGCGTGCCATTTTTGCAGCGCGCTGTTGAGCAGGGCGGAGGACAGTGAGGCCAGACGATGTTCGTTCGCTAAATCCAGTCCGCCTGAGTTTTCGCGGCCTTTACCGTACAGGTCACGCGGCAGGGCAATCTTCGGATGTGGCAGACCAGCCTGGCCTTCCTGCTGCGCCAGTTTTTCAACGGCTTCGACCGGATCGGCGACCAGTTCATCCAGCGGCAGGGTAGTGTCTGCAATGCGGTTGACGAACGAGGTGTTGGCGCCGTTTTCCAGCAGACGACGCACCAGGTACGCAAGCAGCGTTTCATGCGTGCCTACCGGTGCATAAATGCGGCATGGACGATTCAGTTTGCCATCGGCAACTTTACCGGTGACCTGCTCATACAGCGGTTCGCCCATACCGTGCAGGCACTGGAACTCGTACTGACCTGGATAATAGTTTTGACCGGCCAACTGATAAATCGCCGCCAGCGTATGGGCGTTGTGGGTGGCGAACTGCGGGTAGATCAGATTCGGCACCGCAAGCAGTTTTTTCGCACAGGCCAGATAGGAAACGTCGGTGTAGACCTTACGGGTATAGACCGGATAACCTTCCAGACCGTCCATTTGCGCACGTTTGATTTCGCTATCCCAGTAGGCGCCCTTAACCAGACGGATCATCAGGCGACGGCGGCTGCGCGTGGCGAGGTCAATCAGGTAGTCGATAACATACAGGCAGCGCTTCTGGTAGGCCTGAATAACAAAGCCGATACCGTTCCAGCCCGCGAGTTCAGGTTCAAAGCACAGTTTTTCCAGCAGATCGAGGGAGATCTCCAGTCGGTCGGCCTCTTCAGCATCGATATTGATACCGATGTCGTACTGGCGGGCCAGCAGAGTAAGCGACTTCAGACGCGGATAGAGTTCATCCATCACGCGGTCATACTGCGCGCGGCTATAACGCGGATGCAGCGCTGACAGCTTGATAGAAATGCCCGGCCCTTCATAGATGCCGCGGCCGTTAGAGGCTTTACCAATGGCGTGGATTGCCTGTTGGTACGAAACCATATAAGCCTGGGCATCGGCGGCAGTCAGAGCTGCTTCACCCAGCATGTCGTAAGAGTAGCGGAAACCTTTTTCTTCCAGTTTACGGGCGTTAGCCAGCGCTTCGGCGATAGTCTCTCCGGTGACGAACTGCTCGCCCATCAGGCGCATTGCCATGTCGACGCCTTTACGCACCAGTGGTTCACCGCTTTTACCGATAATACGGTTGAGTGAGCGTGAGAGGCTGGCTTCATTATGCGTAGAAACCAGACGACCGGTAAACAACAGCCCCCAGGTCGCCGCGTTGACGAACAGGGACGGGCTACGTCCAATGTGCGACTGCCAGTTGCCGTTGCTGATTTTGTCGCGGATTAACGCATCGCGGGTTGCCTTATCAGGAATACGCAGCAGGGCTTCGGCCAGGCACATCAGCGCGACCCCTTCCTGCGAAGAAAGTGAGAATTCCTGCAATAAACCTTGTACCATCCCGGCGCGGCCGCTGGCGGTCTTCTGGTTACGCAGTTTGTCGGCCAGATCGTACGCCAGCTTGTGCGCTTGCTCCGCGATGGGTTGCGGCAGACGAGCCTGCTCCATCAGCATCGGCACAGCATCGGTTTCGGCTCGGCGGTACGCGGCGGTGATTGCTGCGCGGGAAACTGACTGCGGCAGGATCTGTTCGGCAAATTCCAGGAAAGGCTGATGCGCTTCATTCTGCGGCGTGGTTGACTCCTCACCCTCATTCGCGGCACCCGCCAGCAGGGCCGGCAGTTCAGGAAGCGCGTCGTCATTTTCCAGTCTTTCGAGATAATTAAAGATGGCTTGCTTGATCAGCCAATGTGGCGTGCGATCGATTCGTGATGCTGCTGTTTTAATACGCTCGCGAGTGGCGTCATCCAGTTTAACCCCCATCGTGGTGGTTCCCATGCCGTTTACTCCTGTTGTACTGAAATACGGGTCTGATAGTTACCGAGAAATATCCACTATGTTGCAACTTTGTGCAACCGTGTTAAATGTGACTTGGTTTGCAAGCTTGGAAATGAATGAGATGTTAATAAATATGAGTCTTATGATGTGGGCTGTATAAATTACAGAATCTTTTTCTCTGCGGTAGTTAACACTTTTAAAAGGTGCAACCGAAAAAAATGTGAGAGAGTGCAACCTACAGAAAAATGCTATCTACTCTGGATCAAATTTGATGTAAATGGTGTGTTAAATCGATT
The DNA here is from genome assembly GCF_005280935.1 of Citrobacter sp. wls757. Classification (NCBI taxonomy): domain Bacteria; kingdom Pseudomonadati; phylum Pseudomonadota; class Gammaproteobacteria; order Enterobacterales; family Enterobacteriaceae; genus Citrobacter; species Citrobacter sp. wls757. The sequence goes on from NZ_SZWU01000020.1 coordinate 71,717, forward strand.
GTGAATAACCATCGCTTCCGGCAGGATACGGTCGCCCTGGTCAACATAGATATCTTTGCCACGTTCCGGCAGGGTAATAAAACGGCAAGCCACGGCATTGCTGATACATAATTTTGGAGAGTTTTGATGGCTATTAGCACACCGATGTTAGTGACATTCTGTGTCTATATTTTCGGCATGATATTGATAGGGTTTATTGCATGGCGTTCAACCAAAAACTTTGACGATTACATTCTGGGTGGACGCAGTCTGGGTCCATTCGTGACCGCGTTATCCGCCGGGGCATCTGACATGAGCGGCTGGTTGCTGATGGGGCTGCCTGGCGCGATTTTCCTGTCGGGGATTTCAGAAAGCTGGATCGCCATCGGCCTTATTTTGGGCGCCTGGATCAACTGGAAGCTGGTGGCCGGACGTTTACGCGTACACACCGAATACATAAACAATGCGCTGACGTTACCGGATTACTTTACCGGTCGCTTTGAAGATAAAAGCCGAATTCTACGTATTATCTCCGCGCTGGTTATTCTGCTGTTTTTCACCATCTATTGCGCTTCCGGTATTGTGGCAGGGGCACGTCTGTTTGAAAGCACCTTTGGCATGAGCTACGAAACAGCACTGTGGGCGGGCGCGGCCGCGACGATCATTTATACCTTTATTGGTGGTTTCCTGGCGGTTAGCTGGACCGATACCGTCCAGGCCAGCCTGATGATCTTTGCTCTGATCCTGACGCCGGTGATGGTAGTCATTGGCGTGGGTGGATTCGACGATTCGCTGGAAGTGATTAAACAAAAGAGCATTGAGAACGTGGACATGTTCAAAGGGCTGAATTTTGTTGCCATCATTTCCCTGATGGGCTGGGGTCTGGGCTACTTTGGTCAGCCGCATATTCTGGCGCGCTTTATGGCTGCAGATTCCCACCATAGCATCGTTCATGCTCGCCGCATTAGCATGGCCTGGATGATTCTGTGTCTGGCAGGTGCTGTGGCCGTGGGCTTCTTTGGTATTGCTTACTTTAACAACAACCCACAGCTTGCCGGTGCCGTTAACCAGAACGCCGAGCGTGTGTTTATTGAACTGGCGCAAATCCTGTTCAACCCGTGGATTGCCGGTATCCTGCTGTCTGCGATCCTCGCTGCGGTTATGTCGACCCTGAGCTGCCAGCTGCTGGTGTGCTCCAGCGCAATCACCGAAGATTTGTACAAAGCGTTCCTGCGTAAAAATGCCAGCCAGAAAGAGTTGGTGTGGATTGGCCGCATCATGGTGTTGGTCGTGGCGCTGGTGTCTATCGCGCTGGCGGCGAACCCGGAGAACCGTGTACTTGGTCTGGTAAGCTACGCCTGGGCGGGCTTCGGCGCTGCGTTTGGTCCGGTAGTCCTGTTCTCCGTAATGTGGTCGCGTATGACCCGCAACGGCGCGCTGGCAGGGATGATCATTGGTGCGGTGACGGTAATCGTCTGGAAACAGTTTGCCTGGCTGGGTCTGTATGAAATCATCCCGGGCTTTGTTTTCGGCAGCATCGGTATTGTGGTCTTCAGCCTGTTGGGTAAAGCGCCTTCAACTGCTATGCAGCAACGTTTTGCCGAGGCTGATGCGCATTATCACTCAGCTCCGCCATCGCGTTTACAGGCAGAATAATCTGCCTCAGTCTTCAAGCCCGCCGCGTGCGGGCTTTTTTATTGCTTCCGTTGTAAACCTGCTATAACCATTACCCGCCTGGCTTTTTACATTCAGTCATCATTCTCAAAACATTCTGCTTGAGTTTTTCTTTGCTGTAATGATAATCACTATCACTGTAATTTACTTTTCTTTTCATCAATTGACTGAGAATAACGTTTAAGGGTTCTTCGCATGTTTGTTCCATTTCTAATTATGTTGCGCGAAGGGTTAGAGGCCGCGCTGATTGTCAGCCTGATTGCCAGCTACCTGAAACGGACTCAGCGTGGTCGATGGATTGGTGTGATGTGGATTGGTGTTCTGCTGGCGGCGGCGTTATGCCTGGCGTTAGGGATTTTCATCAACGAAACCACCGGTGAATTTCCGCAAAAAGAACAGGAGCTGTTTGAAGGCATCGTTGCGGTCATTGCCGTGGTGATCCTCACCTGGATGGTGTTCTGGATGCGTAAAGTTTCGCGCAACGTCAAAGTCCAGCTTGAACAGGCTGTCGATAACGCGTTGCAACGCGGCAACCATCACGGCTGGGCGCTGGTGATGATGGTCTTTTTTGCTGTTGCCCGTGAAGGGCTGGAGTCGGTGTTCTTTCTACTGGCAGCATTCCAGCAGGATGTAGGTATCTGGCCGCCGTTAGGCGCGATGCTCGGGCTGGCTACCGCGGTGGTTCTGGGTTACCTGATTTACCTCGGCGGTATTCGCCTCAACCTCGGGGCATTCTTTAAATGGACCAGCCTGTTCATTTTGCTGGTGGCTGCCGGTCTTGCCGCTGGGGCAATCCGCGCTTTCCACGAAGCCGGGTTGTGGAATCATTTTCAGGATGTGGCGTTTGACCTGAGCAGCGTGCTGTCGACGCATTCACTGTTTGGCACATTGATGGAAGGCATTTTCGGCTATCAGGAAGCGCCAAGCGTTAGTGAAGTCGCTGTCTGGTTTATCTACCTGATTCCGGCGTTGATTATGTTTGCGTTACCGCCGCGTTCAGGCACTACGGCATCGCGTACCGCACCTTGATAAAAACGCGATGCAGAATGCTTTTTAGTTACAACATACTTATTTATAGGGATAGGTTATGACGTTTAATTTTCGCCGTAGTGCGCTGCAGCTAGGTATCGCCGCGCTGTTTGCCTCCGCTTTTAATGCACAAGCTGCCGATATTCCGCAGGTGAAAGTCACAGTTAACGACAAACAATGTGAACCGATGATTATCACAGTTAATGCCGGGAAAACGCAGTTCATCATCCAGAACCACAGCCAGAAAGCGCTGGAGTGGGAGATCCTCAAAGGCGTTATGGTGGTTGAAGAGCGCGAAAACATTGCACCAGGCTTTAGCCAGAAAATGACCGCTAACCTCCAGCCTGGCGAATATGATATGACCTGCGGTCTGTTGACTAACCCGAAAGGCAAACTGATCGTAAAAGGTAGCGCAACGGCGGATGCCGCGCAAAGCGATGCTCTGCTGAGTCTGAGCGGCGCGATTACCGAATACAAAGCCTATGTGACAGCCGAAACCGCGCAGTTGGTTGCGGGCACTAAAGCCTTTACCGATGCGATTAAAGCAGGCGATCTGGAAAAAGCGAAATCTCTGTATGCGCCAACCCGTCAGCATTATGAGCGTATTGAACCGATTGCTGAACTGTTCTCCGATCTCGACGGCAGCATCGATGCGCGGGAAGATGATTACGAACAAAAAGCCGCCGATCCTAAATTCACCGGCTTCCACCGCCTGGAGAAAGCGCTGTTTGGCGACAATACCACCAAAGGTATGGATAAGTACGCCGACCAATTAAACAGCGATGTTCTTGACCTGCAAACGCGTATTAGCGAGCTGGCTTTCCCACCGTCTAAAGTTGTTGGCGGGGCAGCAGGACTGATTGAAGAAGTTGCTGCCAGCAAAATCAGTGGGGAAGAAGATCGCTATAGCCATACCGATCTGTGGGATTTCCAGGCCAACGTCGATGGTGCGCAGAAAATTGTCGATCTCCTGCGTCCTCAGTTGCAAAAAGCCAATGCTGAACTGCTTGCGAAGGTGGATGCGAACTTCAAAAAGGTCGATACCATTCTGAGCAAGTACCGTACCAAAGACGGCTTTGAAACCTATGACAAACTGACTGATGCCGATCGTAATGCACTGAAAGGGCCAATCACGACGCTGGCGGAAGATTTGTCGCAATTACGCGGTGTTCTGGGTCTGGATTAAGCACTATGCAGCAAGATAATGAAAACGGCGTGAGCGAACCGTCACGCCGACGTTTACTGAAAGGGATGGGCGCCCTGGGTGGGGCGCTGGCGCTGGCGGGTGGGTGTCCGGTTGCCCACGCGCAAAATCCACAAAGCGCGCCGGGCACGTTGTCTCCGGATGCACGTAGTGAAGCGCAGCCGTTTTATGGTCAGCATCAGGCGGGGATCCTGACGCCGCAGCAGGCATCAATGATGCTGGTGGCGTTCGATGTTCTCGCCAGCGATAAGGCCGATCTTGAGCGTTTATTCCGGTTGCTGACCAGCCGATTTGCGTTTCTGACCACCGGTGGACCGGCGCCGGATACGCCGAATCCGCGTCTCCCCCCTATGGATTCAGGTATCCTCGGCGCATACATTGCGCCAGACAACCTGACGATGACGTTGTCAGTCGGCTCCTCGCTGTTTGATGAACGCTATGGCCTGAAATCGCAGATGCCGAAAAAGCTGCAAAAAATGACCCGCTTCCCGAATGATTCACTGGATGCGGCGCTGTGCCATGGCGATGTGCTGCTGCAGATTTGTGCCAACACCCAGGACACCGTCATCCACGCGTTGCGCGATATCATTAAACATACGCCCGATCTCCTTAGCGTGCGCTGGAAACGTGAAGGTTTTATTTCCGACCACGCCGCACGTAGTAAAGGCAAAGAGACCCCGGTCAATTTGCTTGGCTTTAAAGACGGCACCGCGAATCCGGACGCTACGGATGCGAAGTTGATGCAAGACGTGGTGTGGGTTACGGACGGGCAGGGCGAGCCTGCCTGGGCACAAGGCGGAAGCTATCAGGCCGTCAGGCTCATTCAGTTTCGCGTTGAGTTCTGGGATCGTACGCCGCTGAAAGAGCAGCAAACGATTTTTGGTCGCGATAAACACACCGGCGCACCGCTGGGTATGCAGCATGAGCATGATGTGCCTGACTATGCCAGCGATCCTGAAGGCGATGTGATTGCGCTCGACAGCCATATCCGTCTCGCAAATCCGCGTACGAAAGAGACCGACTCCAGCCTGATGATGCGTCGTGGCTACAGTTATTCGCTCGGTGTGACTAATTCCGGTCAGCTGGATATGGGGCTGTTGTTTGTCTGCTATCAACACGATCTGGAAAAAGGTTTTTTGACAGTGCAGAAACGTCTGAACGGTGAAGCGCTGGAAGAATATGTCAAACCGATTGGTGGGGGATATTTCTTTGCTTTGCCGGGTGTTAAAACTGCAGATAATTATCTGGGACAGTCTCTGCTTGAAGCCTGATGATTATGCCCCGCAGTACAGCGGGGTTTTTCCTGACATCTTGATGAAGGAACAAACTATTTTTTATGATCGGTATGCGACTGAAATAATTCTGTCATCTTTCTGCAAGAGACTGTCTCTGGTGATAAGATAGAATTTAGGTTAATAACAAGTAAAAATATTGTTGCATTAGCGAAAGGTTATGATGTACTTATAAGTAATAGCGGTAGTTCCCGGCGGTGATTGTCATTCACTATGGAGATCGCGAATGGAAAAGTCCTGTATTGGACACGTTTTTCACAGTAACAGCAGTACCTTACGCGGACGTTTCTCTTCCGGTAGCCTCCTCGTCACCGCTAAATCTCTCTCTCATTCACTTCTTATCTTCGCAACTGACGCCCTGTACGGTGCGCGTAGCTGTGCGTGGCGTCTTATCCGAAAGCAAGCAATGGCTTACAAGGAAGCCAACCCTCAGATGTTCGTGCGCATAATCGTGCCGCCAACGGCGCGTGTGATGTATACCTACAACTCAAGGTGCTATCCATGGGAAGACAAAAAGCAGTGATCAAAGCTCGTCGTGAAGCAAAACGTGTGCTGAGGCGGGATTCGCGTAGCCATAAGCAACGTGAAGATGAATCGGTCACCTCGCTTGTGCAGATGGGCGGCGTAGAAGCGATTGGTATGGCGCGTGACAGTCGCGACGCCTCGCCAATCACGGCGCGGAATGAAGCTCAGGCGCACTACCTGAATGCTATCGAGAGTAAACAGCTGATCTTCGCCACCGGTGAAGCCGGGTGTGGTAAAACCTGGATTAGCGCGGCAAAAGCAGCAGAGGCCCTGATCCATAAAGATGTGGACAGGATCATTGTAACCCGTCCAGTTCTGCAAGCTGATGAAGACCTCGGCTTCTTACCTGGAGATGTTTCCGAGAAGTTTGCTCCCTATTTTCGCCCCGTGTATGACGTGCTTGTCAAACGGCTGGGAGCCTCCTTCATGCAATATTGCCTGCGACCTGAGATTGGTAAGGTGGAAATCGCGCCGTTCGCCTATATGCGTGGACGTACCTTTGAAAATGCAGTGGTCATTCTTGACGAGGCTCAGAACGTCACTGCTGCGCAAATGAAGATGTTTTTGACCCGCCTCGGGGAGAATGTGACGGTGATTGTGAATGGGGATGTGACCCAGTGCGATCTACCAGCCCACGTTCGCTCAGGGCTTAGCGATGCGCTGGCCCGTTTCGAAGAAGATGAGATGGTTGGGATTGTTCGTTTCAATAAAGACGATTGCGTCCGCTCTGCGCTCTGTCAGCGGACGCTCAACGCTTACAACTGATAAGTACTCCGTCTTCAAGGCCCGGGAAACCGGGCTTTGTTGTTTGACGCCAGTACATGACCGGTCGGGGCTTCTCATCCCCCCGCAGATGTGCAACATGCGAAAAAAAAGCCCGTACTTTCGTACGAGCTCTTCTTAAAATATGGCGGTGAGGGGGGGATTCGAACCCCCGATACGTTGCCGTATACACACTTTCCAGGCGTGCTCCTTCAGCCACTCGGACACCTCACCATATTGTATTGCTGCCTGACCGCTTGGGGGGCAACGGGGCGCTACTATAGGGAGTTGCGCTAAAACGGTCAAGCAGAATTTACGTGTTAACTCTCGTTTGGTTACGCAATATACATATTCCTCCGCCCAGGCAGGCGCGGAGGAAAGGATTAGCGCTGAGAGTCCAGTTTTTCGCCGCTGGTCACGACTTCCTGAGCTTTGCTGTAGCTTTCGATCAGCAACTGATAAGCCGGGAAGACTTTGGTATACACTTCCGCCCATTCGGCGGCGTCTTCACGGTTCCACGTACCCTGAATTTCAGAAGCGACGGCGGCGGTATCCATCGGCACGACGCCAGCCTGAACAACACGAGCCAGGGTGATTTCCTGCGCCATTTTGCTGTAAGTACCGGAAGCGTCGATCACTGCGAAGACCTTATAGCCTTCCGCAACCGCGCTGATAGCCGGGAAAGCCATGCACACGCTGGTAATCGTACCGGCGATAATCAGCGTTTTACGACCCGTTGCTTTGACCGCTTTCACGAAATCTTCGTTATCCCAGGCGTTGATTTCGCCCTTACGCGCCACGTATTGGGCATGCGGCGCATTGGCGTGGATCTCAGGGATCAGCGGGCCGTTAGGTCCCTGCGGTACGGATGCCGTGGTAATCACCGGCATCTTCGCCAGAGTCGCCATTTTAGCCAGCGCGGCGGCACGCGCACGCAGTTCTGGCATTGGCATGTCGCCGACGGTCTGGAACAGCCCGCTCTGATGATCGATAAGCAGCATGACGGAATCATTCACATCGATGACCGGACGTGAACCATTAAAGTTTGCAGGACTGGACATATTCTTCTCCTTCGATTCAGATTTGGCCAAAGCGGCCGGAGTTAAAATCGCGTACGGCTTCAGCGATTTCTTGTTTCGTGTTCATTACAAACGGACCGTAACCTACAATCGGCTCGTTCAACGGTTCTCCAGAAAGCAGCAGCACGCTGGCGTCGCTGGAGGCTTCAATATGCAGCGTTTTCCCCTGCTGGCTCAGCACCACCAGTTGCGCTTCGCTGGCAGACGTAGTGCCGTTTACGGTGATATTCCCTTTCAATACCACCAGGGCAGTGCTCCATCCTTGCGGCTGTGACAACGTGAGCTGATGATTACGTTGCAAACGCATATCCCAGACGTTCAGCGGCGAGAAGGTATGTGCCGGGCCTTTTATATCCTGATAGCTGCCCGCAATCACACGAACGCTCCCTGCTTCATCAGGCAGGGCGACAGTGGGGATCACATCGCTGCTGATGCCCTGGTAACCCGGAACGGCCATTTTGTCTTTTGCTGGCAGATTGACCCACAGCTGTACCATTTCCAGTTCGCCACCCTGACGGGTAAATTCAGGTGAATGGAACTCTTCGTGCAATATTCCTGCTCCTGCGGTCATCCACTGCACGTCGCCGGGGCCGATAATGCCGCCGCGACCGGTTGAATCACGGTGTTCAACTTCGCCGCTGTAAACGATGGTCACCGTCTCAAAACCACGGTGAGGGTGTTCGCCTACGCCGCGTTTTTCGTTACCCGGCGTAAACGTATGTGGACCGGCGTAATCCAGCAGCAGGAACGGACTTAGTTGCTCAGCATGAGACTGGTAAGAAAACATCGAGCGAACCGGAAATCCATCGCCAACCCAGTGTGGGCGAGGTGCGGTGTAGACGCCTGTTACTTGTTTCATATGTGTCTCCTCTGTGGCGTTATCTTGATGTGAATAAGCTTATATTCATGACAGCGAGCTGAGTAGTAGCTAAAATAGTCCTCACTGTCTCATTAATAGGACAATAAAATGACAAAGCCGGATCTCAATGATTTTGCATGGTTTGTGCATGTTGTAGAGGAAGGGGGATTCGCGGCGGCGGGTCGGGCGCTTGATGAACCGAAATCAAAACTAAGCAGACGGATAGCGCAACTTGAAGAGACGCTGGGAGTTCGACTGATTCAGCGAACCACCCGCCAGTTTAACGTGACTGAAGTTGGGCAAACCTTTTACGAACACTGTAAGGCGATGCTGGTAGAAGCGCAGGCAGCGCAGGATGCGATTGCCGCGTTACAGGTTGAACCACGTGGCGTGGTGAAGTTGACGTGTCCGGTCACGCTGCTGCATGTGCATATCGGGCCAATGCTTGCCCGTTTTATGGCGCGTTATCCTGACGTATCAGTGCAACTGGAGGCCACTAACCGCCGCGTGGACGTTGTTGGAGAGGGCCTGGACGTGGCGATTCGCGTCAGGCCCCGACCATTTGAGGATAGCGACCTGGTGATGCGTGTGCTGGCGGACAGGGGACATCGTTTGTATGCCAGCCCGCAGTTAATAGAGCAAATGGGAACGCTACATTCTCCGGCGGAGCTGACGCGTTGGCCGGGCCTGAGTCTGGCGACGGGTAAACATGTGCATCGTTGGGAATTATTCGGGCCGCAGGGCGCACGTGCGGAGGTGCATTTCACGCCGCGTATGATCACCACCGATATGCTGGCGTTACGTGAAGCCGCAGTTGCCGGTGTGGGGGTAGTTCAACTTCCACAGCTGATGGTAAAAGATCAAGTAGCCGCGGGTGAACTGGTGGCATTGCTCGACGGCTGGGAACCGAAGCGAGAAATAATTCACGCAGTCTTTCCATCACGCAGGGGATTATTGCCGTCAGTACGCACATTAGTGGATTTCTTAACAGAAGAATATGCGCGGATGATTGAGGATTAAATACCTGACCTTGGCCCACAAAAAAGGCCGGTTAAACCGACCTTTTATTATCTGGACGCCATTCGGGCGTTAAAAACAATCAGCGACTACGGAAGACAATGCGGCCTTTGCTCAGGTCGTACGGGGTCAGCTCAACAGTCACTTTGTCGCCCGTCAGGATGCGGATATAGTTTTTACGCATTTTACCGGAGATGTGTGCAGTAACCACGTGACCGTTTTCTAACTCTACGCGGAACATGGTATTAGGTAACGTATCGAGAACGGTACCCTGCATTTCAATATTGTCTTCTTTGGCCATCTAATCCTCTGGGGTATCACTACCGTAATTTGAACCGGCAAGATAATGCCGAAGTTCTTTTAATAAGTAAAGATTTGTGCGTTTAAAACACAGCAAATCGGGTTTGGCGCATTACTCTAACCACACACGGCAAAGCCGCACTTAAAGCGCAACGTGTAAGGGAACGAGGAGATAAACGATAGGCGTTGCCTGACGCGAACTGTTCCTTAACGGCGGCGGGGTAATGGGCTAAACCAACTCTGCGCGACAATTATAACACCCCGACAAAAAATGTGCCGAAAACATTCACCCCTGAGGCGAAAATAACGTCCTGGGAACCCAGAAATGGCTCGGTAGCCGCTGCTGGCGCAGTCT
>NZ_SZWU01000020.1:81830-89216 GCF_005280935.1 Citrobacter sp. wls757
GTGTTCAAGGTACTCCCGACGTGGGGTTTCGACGGCGCCCAGCGAAGCTGTGTGGCTATTTAATACCTGGCAGTCGATTAATTTTCCGCCCTGACGGATAAATTCAGCGCAAAAAACAAGCAGTGCGGTTTTGGACGCATTTTCCTGACGGCTGAACATTGATTCGCCACAAAATAGCGTACCTTGCGCCACGCCATACATACCGCCCACTAATTCATTTTGTCGCCATACTTCAATGGAGTGCGCATGGCCCAGCTCGTGCAGGCGATGGTAGGCGTCCACTACATCATGCGTTATCCAGGTACCTTCTTCCCGGTCGTTCGCGCAGCCTTCAATCACCTGACCGAACGCGTAATTGAGCGTCACGCGATAAGGCGAGTTTTTATGAAAACGTTTCATGCTGCGGCTGAGATGAAATTTCTCGGGCCAAAGAATGGCGCGTGGATCGGGCGACCACCAAAGGATGGGGTCGCCAGGTGAAAACCACGGGAAAATTCCGCGCTGGTAGGCCATTAACAGTCGGGCTGGACTGAGATCACCGCCAAGCGCCAACAAACCGTTAGGCTCGCGTAAAGCGCCTTCCGGTGAAGGGAAGGCTATAGAATGGCGGGACAATTGCACCAGGCGCATGACAGCGAAACTCCACTACGCGAGTTTGATCGTTCAATAATAGCTTACAGACGTTGCTTAAACTGGTAATAACGCCCCTGCCGGGCTAACAAATCTGCGTGATTACCTTGCTCAATAATGTGTCCGTTGTCCATCACTATTATTTGATCAAAACGTGACAAGCCGCGCAGACGATGTGTCACCATCAGTACGGTTTTATTGCGCATGACATCGCCAATTAATTCAAGCATTTGGCTTTCTGTTGTGGCATCAAGCCCTTCGGTCGGTTCATCCAGCAGCATCAGTGGGGCATCGTGCAATAAGGCGCGAGCGATAGCCAGACGACGGAGTTCGCCGCCAGAAAGCTGACGACCGCCTTCGCCTAACCAGGCATTGAGTCCATCCCCCTCTAGCAGTTTGTCCAGACCGACGCGGCACAGCATTCCGGATAATGTGTCATCACTGGCGTGCGGTGCTGCCAGCAGCAGGTTATCGCGAAGCGTCGCGCTGAACAGGTGCACGCGCTGTGGCACGACGCTAATGCTCTGGCGCAGCGTGGTTTCACTGAGGGCTGAAATCGGCTGCTCATTAATCAGAATTTCGCCGTGCTGCGGATCCCATGCGCGGGTCAGCAATTGTAGTAACGTTGACTTACCGCAGCCGGTGCGACCGAGAATCGCAATGTGTTCACCGGGCTGAGCCTGCAGCGAAAGGGTGTCGAGCGCTTTTTGTGCTTGCCCCGGATAGCTGAATGAAACATCGCGTAGCGTGAGAGTGACCTGCTCAGAAACTGGAGAACCGGCATCCGGGAAGGTGACTTCTGGCTGCTGTTCGGTCAGTTCGGTGATGCGCAGCGCAGAGGCAATAACCTGTCCGAGATGCTGAAATGCCCCGGTGACGGGGGCCAAAGCTTCAAACGCGGCCAGCGCACAGAAGACAAACAGCGCGATCAGCGCGCCAGGCTGGGTATTGCCACCCACGCCGCCGGAGGCCATCCATAACATCACAACCACTGCCAGTGCGCCGACTAACAGCATGACCGCCTGTGATAGCGCCGTTAATTCAGACTGACGTCGTTGGGCTTCATGCCACTGCAACTCGGTGGCTTCCATTTGGGCGCGGTAACGTTCACTGGCGCCAAAGATGGTCAGTTCAGCCTGGCCCTGCAGCCAGGATGTTAACTGCTGACGATACTGCCCACGTAAATGCGTCAAACTTTGCCCGGTGCTTTTACCTGCCTGATAAAAGAGTGGGGGCAGGATAAATAAGGTCAGCAGCATAATACCGCCGAGAGTGATAGCCAGCGTGAAATCGAGAACGCTTAGCCCCAGCGTGACCACCATGATGACGACAAAAGCGCCCACAAGCGGGGAGAGCACGCGCAAATAGAGATGATCGAGCGTGTCGACATCCGCCACCACGCGGTTAAGCAATTCACCTTGTCCATAACGGGACAGGCCAGCAGGGGAGAGCGGCAGCAGTTTGCTGAAGGTATAAATACGCAAATGTTGCAGCACGCGGAACGTCGCGTCGTGGCTGACCAATCGCTCGAAATAGCGGCCCGCGGTTCGGGTGATTGCCGCACCGCGTACCCCGGCAGCAGGGAGCATATAGTTAAAACTGTAAATCCCGGTGACACCCACCACAGCAGAAGCCGACAGGAACCAGCCGGAAAGCGTCAGCAAACCAATACTTGCCAGCAGTGTGACGATCGCCAGAACGATCCCCAGGGTTAACATCCATTTATGACGTTTATACAGCGTCAGATAAGGTAGCAAAGCGCGCATTTAGATGTCCTCCTGACGATGAGCCAGTAATGTCGCAAACGCCCCGTTGGCTGCGCTAAGTTCGGCATAAGTGCCTTGTTCAACGATCTGTCCGTCCTGCATCACCCAGATAACGTCCCAGTCGGCAAGATCTTCAAGTTGGTGTGTCACCATCAGCGTGGTCTGGCGGCGTGATGCTGCTTTCAATGCCTGCATCACGCGTTGTTCGCTGTGTGCATCAAGGCTGGCGGCGGGCTCGTCAAGCAGCAACAACTGACATGGATTGAGTAAGGCGCGAGCCACGGCAACGCGCTGCGCTTGTCCGACAGAAAGTCGAGCAGCCTGATCGCCTACTGGTGTATCCACACCCTGTGGCAGAAGTGGTAAAAACTCACTGACCCAGGCGCTGTCGAGTGCGGCTTGCAGCTGTTCTTCGCTGGCATCGGGGCGAGCGAGCAGCACGTTATCGCGTAACGTGGCGGCAGGGAGCTGCGGATTTTGTCCAACCCAGGACAGCTGTTTGCGCCAGCAATCAGGCGACAGGTCGCGCAGCTCAAAGCCGTTAATCCGCAGCGATCCCTGATAAGAGAGAAAACCGGACAGGACATTGAGCAACGAACTTTTGCCGGAGCCGCTGCGGCCAACCAGCACCGCGCGTTGGCCCGCTGGCAGGGTAAAGTTGAGCGGACCTGCAAGCACTTTACCTTCCGGCGAGGTGATGACCAGATCTTCTGCTTCAATTGAAACTGCGTCTTTTGTAGTCAGCTCAATATCGCCACGCTCAGGATGTGCAAGCGGGGTTTCCATGAAGGTTTTCAGACTGTCTGCTGCACCAACGGCTTGTGCTTTGGCGTGATAAAACGTGCCCAGATCGCGCAGGGGCTGGAAAAATTCCGGCGCCAGAATGAGCGCCAGGAAGCCAGCTGCCAATGTGACGCCCGTCCCGTAGTGGCCAAAATCGAGTTCACCGAGGTAGGAAAAACCGAAGTAAACCGCGACCAGTGCGATGGACAGGGAGGTAAAGAACTCAAGGACACCGGATGACAGAAACGCCAGGCGCAGGACTTCCATGGTGCGCTGGCGGAAATCCTGTGACGCTGCGCGGATGCTTTCTGTTTCAGCTTCACCGCGGCCAAAGATTCTTAGCGTTTCCATGCCCCGCAGGCGATCGAGGAAATGGCCACTGAGGCGAGCAAGAGCCTGAAAGTTGCGGCGGTTAGCATCGGCTGCACCCATACCAACCATCGCCATAAATAACGGGATCAACGGGGCAGTTCCAAGCAGAATAAGGGCGGCTACCCAGTTTGACGGGAATACCGCCGCCACGATCAATAAAGGGACGCATACAGCCAGCGCCATTTGCGGCAGATAACGTGCATAGTAATCATGCATGTCATCAATCTGTTCCAGGATTAGCGTAGCCCAGCTCCCGGCTGGTTTGCCTTGTATCCAGGCGGGACCTGCTTGTTGCAGACGGTCAAGCACCTGTCGGCGAATCTCAAAGCGGATATGTTGGCCAGCATGAAACCCGACGCGTTCGCGTAACCAGACGACCCATGCCCGCAGGATGAAAATCAATACCAGCACAATGAAAGGGAGCAGAAGCGCCTCTCTGGGGATATTGTCCATGATCATATGGTCGAGAATTCGGGCCATGAGCCAGGCCTGAGCGACAATTAACAGGCCGCTCACGAACCCCAACAGGCGTGAAATGTTCAGCCATCGTTGGGAAATTACACTTTGCTGTTTTAACCAGCGGGTCAGCTCTTTTTGACGGGTTTTATTCATTGCACGCTTAGCAGGTGAGTTATTGGAATTTTTGGGCAGGACAATGTTACAACGAGGCAAAAATAAAGGCGACTTATAGTCGCCTTTTTTACTTTTGTTACTGATTTGTAAAACTTATTTGCAAGCGTCTGCCAGACCGTCGAGATAACGCTCTGCGTCAAGCGCAGCCATACAACCGGTGCCTGCTGAAGTGATCGCCTGGCGATAAATATGGTCCATCACGTCACCGGCGGCGAATACACCCGGAATGCTGGTTTGGGTGGCGTTACCATGAATACCGGACTGAACTTTGATGTAGCCATTTTCCAGTTCAAGCTGACCGTCAAAAATGGCGGTATTCGGGCTGTGGCCGATAGCGACAAACAACCCTGCAACGTCAAGTGACTCGACGTTGTCAGTGTTTTGCGTATCGCGCAGGCGCAGTCCGGTTACGCCCATTTGATCGCCGGTCACTTCTTCCAGTGTGCGGTGGGTATGCAGCACGATGTTGCCGTTTTCGACTTTATCCATCAAACGCTTGATCAGGATTTTCTCGGCGCGGAAGCTGTCGCGACGGTGAATCAAATGCACTTCAGATGCGATATTCGCCAGGTACAGCGCTTCTTCAACAGCAGTGTTGCCGCCGCCGATCACCGCAACTTTTTGGTTACGGTAGAAGAAACCGTCGCAGGTCGCGCAGGCGGAAACGCCACGGCCTTTGAAGGCTTCTTCTGAAGGCAGACCCAGGTAGCGTGCTGACGCACCGGTGGCGATGATTAGTGCGTCACAGGTGTATTCACCGCTGTCGCCGGTCAGACGGAAAGGGCGGTTTTGCAGATCAACTTTGCTGATATGATCAAAAATAATTTCAGTTTCAAATTTGGTCGCATGTTCGTGCATGCGTTCCATCAGCAATGGGCCTGTGAGATCGTGCGGATCGCCAGGCCAGTTCTCCACTTCTGTTGTTGTGGTCAACTGACCACCTTTTTCCATACCGGTAATCAGTACCGGTTGCAGGTTCGCGCGTGCAGCGTAGACCGCAGCGGTATACCCCGCAGGGCCAGAGCCCAGAATAAGAAGTTTACTGTGTTTGGTTGCGCCCATGAGATCCCCATAGTTGTTAGCAGGCAATGAGCAGGATTGTAGGGAATTTACAGGCGTAAAAAAAGAGTATGGCGATTTTGTTAACAATATGTGTAATAGCGGGAACCGATGAACGGCAGAATTAGTCGTAATACTATAACGATTTCTACTTAAAATCGGTCAGTTATAAGGTGATAAAATGACGATTTTCCATCACTGCGAATGAATAACTGGCATGTTGTACTAAAAATCGATGTTTTGCTTTGACAATCCCCTGCTGTTTTGCGAAAACATTCAAGGAAGAAAAAAACTGTGTCATGTATGTGCTGCATAATCATGCATGTAGATACCATGTTTACCGTGTTAGCGAAATCTACGCATGGTGTGGACAGATGCCATTCGTGATGTCGATAGCCGCCGACAGGCAACGGTCTTCTCACCATAAACCCAGACATTGCGAACCGAAAATCCCTCTGGGTTGCGGTTTATTTTGATGGGTAGCGACTCTGAACAGTGATGTTGGTAGAGTCAGGCAGGAGTAGGGAAGGAATACAGAGAGACAATAATAATGGTAGATAGTAAGAAGCGCCCTGGCAAAGATCTCGACCGTATCGATCGTAACATTCTTAATGAGCTGCAAAAGGATGGGCGTATTTCTAACGTCGAGCTTTCTAAACGTGTGGGACTTTCACCAACGCCCTGCCTTGAGCGTGTGCGTCGGTTGGAAAGACAGGGTTTTATTCAGGGCTATACAGCGCTGTTAAACCCGCATTATCTGGATGCATCACTTCTGGTTTTTGTTGAGATTACTCTGAATCGTGGCGCCCCGGATGTGTTTGAACAATTTAACTCTGCAGTACAAAAACTTGAAGAAATTCAAGAGTGTCATTTGGTTTCCGGTGATTTCGACTATTTGCTGAAAACACGCGTACCGGATATGTCGGCATACCGTAAGCTGTTGGGGGAAACCCTGCTGCGTCTGCCTGGCGTGAATGACACACGTACTTATGTAGTAATGGAAGAAGTCAAACAGAGCAATCGTCTGGTAATTAAGACGCGCTAACACGGAACAGGTGCAAAATCGACGCAGTTTGATTACACTCCTGTTAATCCATACAGCAACAGTGCCGGGGCAACCCGGTGCTGTTGTCCGTTTTAGCATCGGGCAGGAAAAGCCCGAAACCTGGAGAGCCGTTTTTGAGCCAGGAATACACTGAAGACAAAGACGTCACATTGACGAAGTTAAGCAGCGGGCGCCGACTTCTGGAAGCGCTACTGATTCTTATTGCCCTTTTTGCCGTCTGGTTGATGGCTGCCTTACTCAGCTTTAACCCTTCGGATCCCAGTTGGTCGCAAACCGCGTGGCATGAGCCTATCCATAATCTGGGTGGAATACCTGGAGCATGGCTGGCGGATACGCTGTTCTTTATTTTTGGCGTCATGGCCTACACCATCCCCGTCATCATTGTCGGTGGCTGCTGGTTTGCCTGGCGACATCAGGCCAGCGACGAATACGTCGATTATTTTGCCGTCTCGCTGCGCATTATTGGCGTTCTGGCGCTGATTCTCACTTCCTGCGGGCTGGCCGCAATTAACGCCGATGACATCTGGTATTTCGCCTCTGGCGGCGTGATCGGCAGTCTGCTCAGCACCACGCTACAACCATTGCTGCACAGCAGCGGCGGCACGCTGACGTTGTTGTGCATTTGGGCAGCGGGATTAACACTGTTCACCGGTTGGTCATGGGTGAGCATTGCGGAAAAACTGGGCGGCTGGTTACTCAATATCCTGACGTTTGCCAGCAACCGTACCCGCCGCGACGATACCTGGGTCGATGACGAAGAGTATGAAGACGAAGAAGAGTCTGTCGACGCCGCTGATGGCAAACCCCATGAATCGCGCCGAGCTCGTATCCTGCGCGGTGCGTTAGCGCGCCGTAAACGTCTGGCGGAGAAATTTACCAACCCGCTTGGTCGTCATACCGATGCGGCGCTGTTTTCCGGCAAACGCATGGATGATGAAGACGAAATTGAATACAGCGCCCGTGGCGTGGTTGCCGATCCTAATGATGTGCTGTTTTCCGGTAATCGCGCGACGCTGCCTGAATATGACGAACTTGATCCACTGCTTAACGGCCACTCGGTGACCGAGCCTGTGGCTG
>NZ_SZWU01000020.1:89275-104792 GCF_005280935.1 Citrobacter sp. wls757
GAGCGCACCGGTCGATCCGTTACTGCAAACGTCACCCGTGACCAACACTGTTATGGAGCAACCGGTCCCAACTGTGGCCTGGCAACCCGTGCCTGGCCCGCAAACCGGTGATGCCGCGATTGCACCAGCGCCTGAAGGTTATCCGCAGCCAGCCCAGTACGCGCAACCTCCGGTGCAGCAACCGTATGAGCCATGGCAACAACCGGTTGTGGAGCAGAGTCCGCAGCCGCAATATTACGCACAGCAGCCCGTTGAACCTGTTTATACGCAGCCTGTCGCGCCGCAGCCGGAACCTGTTTATCAGCCGGAGCCCGTGCTGCAACCTGTCTATCAACAGGATCCGACCTTTCAACAGAACACCGCATTCCAGCAGCCTGGTTATCAGCCGGAGCCTGTGCAGCAACCTGTTTATCAGCAGGATCCAACTTTTCAACAGAGCACTACGTTCCAGCAGCCTGTGGTTGAACAACCAACAGTGGTGGAACCTGAGCCGGTGGTTGAAGAAGTTAAACCGACTCGTCCGCCGCTCTATTACTTTGAAGAAGTCGAAGAGAAACGTGCGCGTGAGCGTGAGCAACTGGCCGCATGGTATCAGCCGATTCCAGAACCTGCTCAGGAGCCTGAGCGTGTTAAGCCGTCTACGCCATCTATGCCGGCGACTGCATCCATACCACCCGTTGAGTCTGTTGCTGCCGTTGCACCGCTGGCCGCTGGCGTAAAAAGCGCCGCGTTAGGGGCAGGTGCCGCTGCCGCAGCACCTGTCTTTAGCCTTGCAGGCAGCGGTACGCCGCGTCCGCAGGTGAAAGAGGGCATTGGCCCGCAGTTGCCGCGTCCGAATCGTGTGCGCGTGCCTACTCGTCGTGAACTGGCTTCATATGGCATAAAACTGCCGTCACAGCGTATGGCTGAAGAGAAAGCGCGCGAAGAGCAGCTTGATACAGATGCGTACAGTGACGATGAAATGGATGCAATGCAGCAGGACGAGCTGGCACGTCAGTTCGCTCAGTCGCAGCAGCATCGTTATGGCGAAGAGTATCAGGACGAAACCCACCAGACTGATGACGAAGATTCAGCCGCAGAAGCGGAGCTTGCTCGCCAGTTTGCGTCTTCTCAGCAGCAGCGTTATTCCGGTGAACAGCCTGCCGGAGCGAATCCATTCTCCCTCGATGACTTTGAATTTTCGCCAATGAAAACGCTGGTGGATGAGGGGCCGCATGAGCCGCTGTTTACGCCTGGCGTAATGCCGGAGCCCGCGCCGCAGTACCAGGAACCAGTTGCACCGCAGCAGCACTATCAGCAACCGGCGCAGCCAGTTGCACCGCAACAGCACTATCAGCAACCGGCACAGCCAGTTGCACCACAGCAGCATTATCAGCAACCAGCGCAGCCTGTTGCACCGCAGCAGCACTACCAGCAACCGGTGCAGCCAGTTGCATCGCAGCAGCATTATCAACAGCCAGCGCAGCCAGTTGCACCGCAGCAGCATTATCAGCAGCCAGCGCAGCCTGTTACACCGCCGCCGCAGGATAGTCTGATCCATCCGCTGCTGATGCGTAATGGGGATAGTCGTCCGGCGCACCGTCCAAGCACGCCGCTGCCATCGTTAGATCTGCTCACGCCGCCGCCGAGCGAAGTTGAGCCGATAGATACGTTCGCACTGGAACAAATGGCACGTCTGGTGGAAGCGCGTCTGGCGGATTTCCGCATTAAAGCCGATGTGGTGAACTATTCTCCTGGCCCGGTGATTACCCGCTTTGAGCTTAATCTGGCTCCAGGGGTTAAAGCAGCGCGTATTTCTAACCTGTCACGAGATCTGGCGCGTTCATTGTCGACCGCGGCGGTACGTGTGGTCGAGGTTATTCCAGGCAAACCGTATGTCGGACTGGAGTTACCGAACAAAAAACGTCAAACCGTCTATCTGCGAGAAGTGCTGGATAACGCTAAATTCCGTGATAACTCATCTCCGCTGACTGTGGTGCTGGGCAAAGATATTGCGGGCGAACCGGTGGTGGCCGATCTGGCTAAAATGCCGCACCTGCTGGTGGCAGGGACAACCGGTTCCGGTAAGTCTGTTGGGGTGAACGCCATGATCCTCAGCATGCTGTACAAAGCGCAGCCGGAAGACGTTCGCTTTATCATGATTGACCCGAAAATGCTGGAACTTTCTGTTTATGAAGGTATTCCACATCTGCTGACTGAAGTTGTGACCGACATGAAAGATGCCGCCAATGCCTTGCGTTGGAGCGTCAATGAAATGGAACGTCGCTACAAACTGATGTCGGCGCTTGGCGTGCGTAACCTTGCCGGTTATAACGATAAGATTGCTGAAGCCGCCCGTATGGGACGTCCGATTCCAGACCCATACTGGAAGCCGGGCGACAGCATGGATGTTCAGCATCCGGTGCTGGAAAAACTGCCGTATATCGTGGTGTTGGTGGATGAATTCGCTGACCTGATGATGACCGTTGGCAAAAAGGTGGAAGAACTAATCGCTCGTCTGGCGCAAAAAGCGCGTGCGGCGGGTATCCACCTGGTGCTGGCAACCCAGCGACCGTCAGTTGACGTTATCACTGGTCTGATTAAAGCGAACATCCCGACGCGTATCGCCTTTACAGTGTCCAGTAAAATTGACTCGCGTACCATCCTTGACCAGGGCGGCGCGGAATCGCTGTTGGGTATGGGTGACATGCTTTATTCTGCACCAAACTCGACGATCCCTGTACGTGTACACGGCGCCTTTGTACGCGATGAAGAAGTTCACGCGGTAGTTCAGGACTGGAAAGCGCGCGGCCGTCCACAATACGTTGATGGCATTACCTCTGACAGCGAAAGCGAAGGTGGCGGTGGCGGCTTTGATGGTGGCGAAGAACTGGATCCGCTGTTCGATCAGGCGGTGAACTTTGTTACTCAGAAACGCAAAGCCTCAATCTCCGGCGTCCAGCGTCAGTTCCGTATCGGTTACAACCGAGCGGCGCGCATCATCGAACAGATGGAAGCGCAGGGAATAGTCAGCGAACAAGGGCATAATGGTAATCGTGAAGTGCTGGCTCCGCCGCCCTTCGAATGATTGCAAAGTTAAGTAATTCAGTATTTTTCTACTTTCCTCATGCTGATTTTTGGCCTGAAATGGATAGCAGAGGGATCTCCCCGTTGGGAGTGACGTATTTTGAGGAATAACGATGAAAAGAATCGCAATCACCTGTGCATTACTGTCTAGCTTTGTGGTGAGCAGCGTCTGGGCTGATGCTGCCAGCGACCTGAAAAGCCGTCTGGATAAAGTCAGTAGCTTCCATGCCAGCTTTACTCAGAGGGTCACGGACGGTAGCGGCGCGGCGGTGCAGGAAGGTCAGGGCGACTTATGGGTTAAACGCCCTAATCTGTTTAACTGGCATATGACGCAGCCTGACGAGAGCATTCTGGTTTCCGATGGTAAAACGCTGTGGTTCTTTAACCCGTTTGTTGAGCAGGCGACTGCGACCTGGTTGAAAGACGCTACGGGCAACACGCCGTTTATGCTGATTGCGCGTAACCAGGCCAGCGACTGGCAACAGTACAACATTAAGCAAAACGGCGATGATTTCGTGCTGACGCCAAAAACCAGCAGCGGTAACCTGAAGCAGTTTACTATCAATGTTGGGCGGGACGGGACGATCCATCAGTTCAGTGCCGTTGAGCAAGACGATCAGCGCAGCAGCTATCAGCTGAAATCTCAGCAGAATGGTGCGATTGAACCTTCGAAATTCACCTTTACCCCGCCGCAAGGTGTAACGGTTGACGATCAACGTAAGTAGAGGCGTGTGAGTGAGCAATCTGTCGCTCGACTTTTCTGATAATACCTTTCAGCCACTGGCCGCACGTATGCGGCCAGAAAATTTAGCGCAGTACATCGGCCAGCAGCATCTGCTGGCTGCGGGTAAACCCTTGCCGCGCGCCATCGAGGCCGGGCACCTGCACTCTATGATTTTATGGGGTCCGCCAGGGACGGGGAAAACCACGCTAGCCGAAGTTATTGCCCGTTACGCTAACGCCGATGTTGAACGAATTTCGGCGGTCACGTCTGGTGTAAAAGAAATTCGTGAAGCGATTGAGCGGGCGCGTCAGAATCGTAACGCGGGTCGACGTACGATCCTGTTCGTGGACGAAGTTCACCGTTTTAATAAAAGCCAACAGGATGCGTTTTTACCGCATATTGAAGACGGTACCATCACGTTTATTGGCGCCACCACTGAAAATCCCTCGTTTGAACTGAACTCGGCACTGTTGTCGCGGGCGCGTGTTTATTTACTGAAATCGTTAACCACCGACGATATTGAACAGGTGCTGGACCAGGCGATGTCAGATAAAGCCCGGGGTTACGGCGGCCAGGATATCGTACTGCCACCAGAGACGCGTCGGGCGATTGCCGAACTGGTGAATGGCGACGCGCGGCGAGCGCTGAATACGCTGGAAATGATGGCCGATATGGCCGAAGTTGATGATTCCGGTAAGCGCGTATTGAAACCAGAATTGCTCACTGAAATTGCCGGTGAACGCAGCGCACGCTTCGATAATAAAGGCGATCGTTTTTACGATCTCATCTCCGCATTACACAAATCGGTTCGCGGCAGCGCCCCGGATGCGGCACTTTATTGGTATGCGCGCATCATTAGTGCAGGCGGTGACCCGCTGTATGTTGCCCGTCGCTGTCTGGCCATTGCCTCTGAAGATGTCGGCAATGCCGACCCTCGCGCCATGCAGGTGGCAATTTCCGCATGGGACTGCTTTACCCGTGTGGGACCCGCGGAAGGTGAACGAGCGATTGCTCAGGCGATTGTTTATCTGGCCTGCGCGCCGAAAAGTAATGCGGTTTACACCGCCTTCAAAGCCGCGCTGGCTGATGCCCGCGAACGTCCGGATTACGACGTGCCAGTCCACCTGCGCAATGCGCCAACTAAGCTGATGAAAGAAATGGGCTATGGTCAGGAGTATCGTTACGCCCATGATGAACCAAATGCCTATGCCGCCGGAGAAGAGTACTTCCCGCAGGAAATGGCACAAACGCGCTATTATCACCCCACAAACAGAGGTCTTGAAGGCAAGATTGGCGAAAAGCTCGCCTGGCTCGCCGGACAGGATCAAAATAGCCCTATAAAACGCTACCGTTAGTGTTATCGTTGCGGTAATGTTGTCTCTGTATCCCTGTGACCGCAGGCTGTGGTCACTTTCTCCTATTTTAATTCGATAAGCACAGGATAAGCATGCTCGATCCCAATCTGCTGCGTAATGAGCCAGACGCAGTCGCAGAAAAACTGGCAAGCCGGGGCTTTAAGCTGGATGTAGATAAGCTGCGCGCTCTTGAAGAGCGTCGTAAAGTTCTGCAGGTACAAACTGAAAACCTGCAGGCAGAGCGTAACTCTCGATCGAAATCCATCGGCCAGGCAAAAGCGCGCGGGGAAGATATCGAGTCTTTACGTCTGGAAGTGAACAAACTGGGCGAAGAGCTGGATGCCGCGAAAGCTGAACTTGATACCTTACAGGCCGAGATCCGCGACATTGCGCTGACCATTCCTAACCTGCCAGCGGACGACGTTCCGGTGGGTAAAGATGAAAATGACAACGTTGAAGTCAGCCGTTGGGGTACTCCGCGTGAGTTTGATTTCGAAGTGCGCGATCACGTTACCCTGGGTGAAATGCACACGGGTCTTGATTTTGCCGCTGCGGTTAAGCTGACCGGCTCTCGTTTCGTCGTGATGAAAGGGCAGATCGCGCGCATGCACCGTGCGCTGTCTCAGTTCATGCTGGATCTGCATACCGAACAGCATGGTTACAGCGAAAACTACGTTCCGTATCTGGTTAACCATGACACGCTGTACGGAACAGGGCAACTGCCGAAATTTGCTGGCGATCTGTTCCACACCCGTCCGCTGGATGAAGAAGCTGACAGCAGCAACTATGCGCTGATCCCAACGGCAGAAGTTCCGCTGACCAACCTGGTTCGCGACGAAATCATTGACGAAGATGCGCTGCCGATCAAAATGACCGCGCATACGCCGTGCTTCCGTTCTGAAGCAGGTTCTTACGGTCGTGATACCCGTGGTCTGATCCGTATGCATCAGTTCGATAAAGTTGAAATGGTGCAGATCGTTCGCCCGGAAGACTCTATGGACGCGCTGGAAGAGATGACCGGCCATGCCGAGAAGGTTCTTCAGTTGCTGGGCCTGCCGTACCGTAAGATCATCCTGTGCACAGGCGACATGGGCTTCGGCGCATGCAAAACGTACGATCTGGAAGTGTGGATCCCGGCGCAGAACACCTATCGCGAAATCTCCTCTTGCTCCAACGTGTGGGATTTCCAGGCTCGTCGTATGCAGGCGCGTTGCCGCAGCAAATCCGACAAAAAGACCCGTTTAGTACATACGCTGAACGGTTCCGGTCTGGCGGTTGGACGTACGCTGGTTGCGGTGATGGAAAACTATCAGCAGGCTGATGGCCGTATTCAGGTTCCGGAAGTGTTACGTCCGTACATGAATGGCCTGGAATTTATCGGCTAAGCTACCTTTCTTTGCTAAAAAAGCGCCTCAGGGCGCTTTTTTTATGCCCGTTTGACGTCGGACAATAACGCTTACCTCCATAGGAGTAATACTGCCTTCGAATGAAAGTCAGTATTTATCTCTGTCTTTTCGCAAATTCAGTATCTACCAGTCTGTATATTGATATTAACGCTATATAAAAATCTATATAACGAGTATTTCTCTTTTGTTTATTGTGAGCAGCAGAGTGAGCCACTATGAAAACTAAGATCCCCGATGCCATGCTGGCAGCTGAGGTTAGTCGCCGAGGTTTGGTGAAAACGACGGCGATAGGCGGACTGGCGGTGGCCAGTAGCGCGTTTACCCTGCCATTTACCCGTATTGCAAATGCTGCAGAAGCCCTTAATCCGACACAGGCCAATGAGAAAGTCATATGGAGCGCGTGTACGGTGAACTGTGGTAGCCGCTGTCCTCTGCGTATGCACGTGGTAGACGGTGAAATAAAGTATGTTGAAACCGACAACACCGGTGATGACAACTATGACGGCTTGCACCAGGTCCGCGCCTGTCTGCGTGGTCGCTCCATGCGTCGTCGCGTTTATAATCCCGACCGTCTGAAATACCCGATGAAACGCGTCGGCAAACGTGGAGAAGGCAAATTTGAGCGCATCAGCTGGGATGAAGCCTACGACATCATTGCCAGCAATATGCAGCGTCTTATTAAAGACTACGGCAACGAGTCTATCTACCTGAACTACGGCACGGGTACGCTGGGCGGCACCCTGACACGCTCCTGGCCGCCAGGTAAAACGCTGGTGGCACGGTTGATGAACTGCTGCGGCGGCTACCTTAACCACTACGGTGACTACTCTTCAGCGCAAATCGCTGCCGGGTTGAATTACACCTACGGCGGCTGGGCAGACGGTAACAGCCCGTCCGACATTGAAAACAGCAAGCTGGTGGTTCTGTTCGGGAATAACCCAGGTGAAACCCGTATGAGCGGGGGTGGGGTAACCTATTACCTTGAACAGGCGCGACAGAAATCCAATGCCCGCATGATCATTATCGATCCCCGCTACACGGATACCGGCGCGGGTCGTGAAGATGAGTGGATCCCGATCCGCCCAGGTACCGATGCGGCATTGGTGAATGGTCTGGCGTATGTGCTGATCACCGAAAACATGGTTGATCAACCGTTCCTTGATAAATACTGCGTGGGTTACGACGAGAAAACCTTACCGGCCGACGCACCGAAAAACGGTCACTATAAGGCGTATATTCTTGGGCAGGGCAAAGACGGTATCGCCAAGACCCCGGAATGGGCAGCGCAAATTACCGGTATTCCTGCTGATCGAATCGTCAAACTGGCACGTGAAATCGGTAGTGCTAAACCGGCATATATCAGTCAGGGGTGGGGACCGCAGCGTCATGCTAACGGTGAAATAGCGACCCGTGCCATTTCTATGCTGGCAATCCTTACCGGTAACGTTGGGATTAACGGCGGCAACAGCGGGGCGCGTGAGGGCTCATACAGTTTGCCGTTTGAACGTATGCCTACGCTGGAAAACCCAGTCGAAACCAGCATCTCTATGTTTATGTGGACGGACGCCATTGAGCGAGGTCCGGAGATGACGGCGCTGCGTGACGGTGTTCGTGGCAAAGATAAGCTCGATGTTCCGATTAAGATGATCTGGAACTATGCCGGTAACTGTCTGATTAACCAGCACTCTGATATCAACCGCACACATGAAATCCTACAGGATGATAAGAAGTGCGAGATGATCGTTGTCATCGACTGTCATATGACCTCCTCGGCGAAATACGCGGATATTTTGCTGCCGGACTGCACCGCTTCGGAGCAGATGGACTTCGCACTGGATGCCTCCTGCGGAAATATGTCGTATGTGATTTTCACCGATCAGGCGATCAAGCCACGCTTCGAATGCAAGACTATCTACCAGATGACCAGTGAGCTAGCGAAACGCCTTGGTGTTGAGCAGCAGTTTACAGAAGGTCGTACTCAGGAAGAGTGGATGCGTCATCTGTACGAGCAGTCGCGCAAAGCCATTCCTGAACTGCCAACGTTTGAAGAATTCCGCAAGCAGGGGATCTTTAAACAGCGCGACCCGCAGGGACATCACGTGGCCTACAAGGCGTTCCGTGAGGATCCTAACGCCAATCCGCTGACCACGCCGTCAGGTAAGATCGAAATTTATTCGCAGCAGCTTGCCGAGATCGCGTCAACCTGGGAGCTGCCGGAAGGTGATGTGATTGATCCACTGCCGATTTATACCCCAGGTTTTGAGAGCTTAAACGATCCGCTGGTGGAGAAATTCCCTCTGCAGTTGACCGGCTTCCACTATAAGTCTCGCGTCCACTCGACCTATGGCAACGTGGATGTTCTGAAAGCATCCTGCCGTCAGGAAATGTGGATCAACCCGATGGATGCACAGCGACGCGGCATTAACAACGGCGACAAGGTGCGCATCTTTAACGATCGTGGTGAAGTGCACATCGAGGCGAAAGTAACGCCGCGTATGATGCCTGGCGTGGTGGCATTGGGCGAAGGGGCGTGGTATGACCCGGACGCAAAACGCGTGGACCAGGGCGGTTGCATTAACGTCCTGACGACCCAGCGTCCGTCTCCTCTCGCGAAGGGGAACCCATCACACACGAACCTTGTTCAGGTTGAAAAGGTGTAAGGAGTAACCGATGACAACCCAGTATGGATTTTTTATTGATTCCAGCCGTTGCACCGGTTGCAAAACCTGCGAACTGGCGTGCAAAGATTTCAAAAATTTAACCCCTGAAGTCAGCTTCCGCCGCATTTATGAGTACGCGGGCGGTGACTGGCAGGAAGACAACGGCGTCTGGCATCAGAACGTCTTTGCCTATTACCTCTCCATTGCGTGTAACCACTGTGAAGACCCGGCCTGTACCAAAGTGTGTCCGAGCGGTGCGATGCACAAACGTGAAGATGGTTTTGTCGTTGTCGATGAAGATGTGTGCATCGGCTGCCGCTATTGCCACATGGCCTGTCCTTACGGCGCACCACAGTATAATGCTGACAAAGGGCACATGACCAAATGCGATGGCTGCCATGAGCGCGTCGCTGAAGGTAAGAAACCTATTTGCGTCGAGTCCTGTCCACTGCGTGCGCTGGATTTTGGCCCAATTGATGAACTGCGCAAAAAACACGGTACTTTGGCTGCGGTTGCGCCACTGCCGGGCGCGCACTTTACCAAACCGAGCATTGTCATCAAACCTAACGCCAATAGCCGCCCGACCGGGGATACCACAGGTTATCTGGCTAATCCGAAGGAGGTGTAAGATGGGAAGTGGATGGCATGAATGGCCGCTGATGATCTTCACGGTCTTCGGACAGTGTGTGGTTGGCGGTTTTATTGTTCTGGCGCTGGCGTTGATGAAAGGGGGCTTACGCCCAGAATCGCAGCAACGCGTAATTACCTGCATGTTTGGGCTGTGGGTATTAATGGGCATTGGATTTATTGCTTCCATGCTCCATTTGGGCTCACCGATGCGCGCCTTTAACTCACTCAATCGCGTTGGATCATCTGCGTTGAGTAACGAAATTGCCAGCGGCTCACTCTTCTTTGCCGTTGGCGGTATCGGCTGGCTGCTGGCTATGTTGAAGAAAATGTCGCCCGCATTACGCAATCTGTGGTTAGTTGTCACCATGGTGCTGGGTGTGGTTTTTGTCTGGATGATGGTGCGCGTGTATAACACCATCGATACTGTACCGACCTGGTACAGCGTCTGGACACCGCTGGGCTTCTTCCTGACGATGTTTATGGGCGGTCCGCTGCTGGGATATCTGTTACTGAGAATTGCTGGCGTGGATGGTTGGGCGATGCGCCTGCTGCCGGCTATATCAGTGCTTGCTCTGGTCGTGAGTGCCATCATGTCGGTAATGCAGGGGACTGAACTGGCGACAATCCACAGTTCGATTCAACAGGCCTCTGCGCTGGTTCCGGATTACGGTTCGCTGATGGCGTGGCGGATCGTGGCGCTGGCGTTAGCGTTGTGCTGCTGGATAGTACCGCAAGTGAAGGGTTACCAGCCTGCCGTTCCGTTGCTTTCCGTCGCGTTTATTCTGCTGTTAGTCGGCGAGCTGATTGGTCGTGGCGTGTTCTACGGGCTGCATATGACCGTCGGTATGGCGGTGGCGAGTTAATCCATAATATGCCGGATGGCGCCTCGTGCTTTATCAAGCCTACAATATCCGTAGGCCTTCAAGCTGCGCGCTATCCGGCTACATGTCAGGCCAGGGTTTTGCCCCAGTCTTTACTTCTGCTTAGTTAACGTGTCATAGCTGGTCATCAGATTGCGATAATCCGGAATGTGATTAGAGAACAACGTCGCCAGACCTTCGATATCGTTGCGCCAGTCGCGGTGCAGTTCACATGCTACTCCGAACCATGTCATCAATTGAGCGCCTGCTTGAGACATCCGATCCCATGCTGAATGGCGGGTAATTTCATTAAACGTGCCTGAAGCATCGGTGACAACAAAGACGTCAAAACCTTCTTCAATAGCCGAGAGCGCTGGGAAAGCGACGCAAACTTCCGTCACGACACCAGCGATAATCAGCTGCTTTTTGCCGGTCGCTTTTACTGCTTTCACGAAATCTTCGTTATCCCATGCGTTAATGTTTCCTGGGCGAGCAATGTAGGGCGCATCGGGAAATTGAGCTTTCAGTTCCGGTACCAGCGGTCCGTTTGGTCCTGTCTCAAAACTGGTTGTCAGAATGGTTGGGAGGTTGAAGTATTTTGCTAAGTCACCGAGCGCAAACACGTTGTTTTTAAATTTATCGGGATCGATATCCCGAACCAGAGAGAGCAGGCCAGCTTGATGATCGACCAGCAGTACTGCCGCATTGTCTTTATCAAGTCTTACGTAAGGTTTAGTCATGGTATTTCTCCTGTTCAGTATCAGTGGGGAAATTTGATGAGTTTAAGTCTACGAAAAGAACGATATTTGGATTAGATAGATAAATAAGAACTCACTGTTCTATTTTGAAGACAATGCAGCTCAGCATCCCGCATAGAGTTTAGTAAGAAATAAAAGTAAGGGGAGTCCATGAAATTTTTCGACTGAACGTAACGCGAGATTTTTGTTTTAGATCAATAAAAACAAGTAGATGTGATTTTGTGTTTTTTATCTATTCACATTAAGAATCAGTAATGCAAATCGATCGACCAGAAAGCGCCTCAGCCCTCTGATTCCGCCGATTGACAATGTTTTTAGCAGTGGCATGATGCGCATGAAATTTGAACTTCCTCACGGTTTTTATTCATGTCCACCTATACCCGTCCCGTCATGCTATTGCTGTGCGGGCTACTTCTGTTGACCCTGGCGATCGCCGTGTTAAACACGCTCGTCCCGCTTTGGCTCGCCCATGAAAATCTGCCTACCTGGCAGGTAGGCGTGGTGAGCTCGTCTTACTTTACCGGTAATCTGGTAGGGACGTTGCTGACAGGGTATTTAATAAAACACCTTGGTTTTAACCGCAGCTATTACATCGCCTCGCTTATTTTTGCCGCGGGCTGTGTCGGGTTGGGGATTATGGTGGGATTCTGGAGCTGGATGACATGGCGTTTTATCGCCGGTGTTGGCTGCGCCATGATCTGGGTGGTCGTGGAAAGCGCGCTGATGTGCAGCGGGACGTCACGTAATCGCGGACGGTTACTTGCCGCCTATATGATGATCTATTACGTGGGAACGTTTTTAGGCCAACTGCTGGTTAGTAAAGTATCAACAGAATTGATGAACGTCCTGCCGTGGGTGACGGGTACTATCCTGGCGGGTGTTTTGCCACTGCTCTTTACGCGCATTGCTAATCAGCAGGGTGATGAACAGCAGTCTACGCCTATTGTCTCCATGCTGAGGTTGCGTCAGGCGCGCCTGGGCGTTAATGGCTGCATTATTTCCGGGATCGTGCTGGGGTCTTTGTATGGCCTGATGCCGCTGTATCTCAACCATCAGGGGGTGAGCAACGCCAGCATTGGTTTCTGGATGGCGGTTCTGGTAAGTGCCGGTATTCTGGGTCAATGGCCGATTGGCCGTCTGGCGGATAAGCTGGGACGTCTGCTGGTTTTACGCGTCCAGGTCTTCGTGGTGATCGTAGGGAGTATCGCCATGCTGAATCAGGCGGCGATGGCGCCCGCGTTGTTTATGTTGGGTGCGGCAGGCTTTACCCTCTACCCGGTCGCGATGGCCTGGGCCTGTGAAAAGGTGGAACATCATCAGCTGGTCGCCATGAATCAGGCATTGCTATTGAGCTATACCGTGGGCAGTCTGCTGGGGCCTTCGTTTACTGCGATGTTGATGCAGAATTATTCAGATAGCTTGCTGTTTATCATGATCGCCAGCGTATCGTTTATTTATTTACTAATGCTGCTGCGTAAGACGGGCCATACGCCCAATTCTATTGCGCACATTTGACCTGATTTAACAGAATATGAACAGGTTCCCATACATACTGTTTATGTATGCTTTATGGGAACCTGCATTATTTAATCGCACACGTCTGTCCTGAAAATAAAGTGTGCAGAAGGTTATAGTTTTACATCCTGCCGTTTCCGCTCACTCATTTTACCGCGCATAATCCCACGCCTCATATATTGATAATCAAAAAGCTTCCACAAAGGATTGCGTATGGCTGGTGTGCAGGAAAAACAATTGCGATGGTACAACATTGCATTAATGTCATTTATTACCGTCTGGGGTTTTGGTAACGTCGTCAACAACTATGCTAATCAGGGATTGGTTGTTGTCTCCTCCTGGATATTTATTTTCGCGCTCTATTTTATTCCTTATGCGTTGATCGTCGGGCAGCTTGGCTCAACCTTTAAAGAGGGTAAAGGCGGCGTCAGTACCTGGATTAAACATACTATGGGGCCAGGGTTGGCCTATCTTGCTGCCTGGACCTATTGGGTTGTTCATATACCTTATCTGGCGCAAAAACCGCAGGCTATTCTGATTGCGCTGGGATGGGCGCTGAAGGGCGATGGTTCGTTGATTAAAGAGTACACCGTCGTGGCGTTGCAGGGGCTGACGCTGGCGCTGTTTGTCTTTTTCATGTGGGTTGCGTCCCGTGGCATGAAGTCACTGAAAATTGTTGGGTCAGTTGCAGGCATCGCGATGTTTGTGATGTCCATTTTGTATGTCGTGATGGCGGTAACCGCGCCTGCAATTACGGATGTGCAAATAGCGACAACCAATATCACCTGGGAATCGTTTATCCCGCACATTGATTTTACCTACATTACCACGATCTCCATGCTGGTATTTGCCGTGGGCGGTGCGGAGAAAATTTCGCCATACGTTAATCAGACACGTAATCCGGGCAAAGAATTTCCAAAAGGGATGCTCGTTCTGGCTGTTATGGTAGCGGTATGCGCGATTCTCGGGTCGCTGGCTATGGGAATGATGTTTGACTCCCGGCATATTCCAGATGACCTGATGACGAATGGTCAATATTACGCCTTCCAGAAATTGGGAGAGTATTATGGTATGGGTAATTCGCTGATGGTTATTTACGCGATTGCCAATACGCTGGGGCAGATTGCGGCATTGGTATTTTCTATTGATGCACCGCTTAAAGTTCTGCTGGGTGATGCTGATCGTAAATATATTCCCGAGAGCCTGTGTAAAACCAACGCTTCCGGTACGCCGGTAAATGGTTATATTCTGACGCTGGTGCTGGTGGCGATTTTGATTATGTTGCCAACGCTGGGAATTGGCGACATGAACAACCTGTATAAATGGCTATTGAATCTTAACTCTGTCGTGATGCCATTGCGTTATTTATGGGTGTTTGTAGCGTTCATTGCCGTTATTCGCCTGGCGCAAAAATATAAATCGGAATATGTCTTTATTCGCAACCGCTCGCTTGCGATGACCGTGGGGATCTGGTGCTTTGCCTTTACCGCATTTGCCTGTCTGACCGGGATTTTCCCGAAAATGGAAGCCTTTACCCCTGAGTGGACATTCCAGCTCACGCTGAATATCGTGACGCCATTTGTGCTGGTTGGACTGGGATTGATTTTCCCGCTACTGGCGAGAAGAGGACGCTAAAGACAAGTGTGGCAGAAGAGCAGGAGATAGTGATGCTATCTCCTGCTTTGCCTCTCAAAACAACGGGGACAGTTCTTTTGGGATGGCATACTGTTTGCCATCATAACGCAGTACCCAACTGGCTTTCCCCGGTTTATCCTTTGATGCGCACTGCTCGTTGGCGTCTGTATAGGCCGTTGATTCCACGTTTTTCTCGTTTACCCGAATATCGATGTACCCATTATGTGAATCAGGCGCAAGGGCAAGGGTGCGTTTAATATCGTGGAATGTTCCCACACAGTTCCCGTCCCATTCACCGGTGCTATTCTCAAGTACGATTCCGTTTAATACCGCCCGTAGTTGATTATTTTCAATAACAAACAGCGATAGCGCATCTTCACTAAAAGGATTTACACGGGAACTGCCGGTGCGGGCGACTCGTAAGCCAAATGCGGTCTGATCTGGGGTAACTTTCCAGCGCGCAGTATCCAGCGCCAGACCGGTAATTTGAATGGCATCGTCATTCATACGTTCGGGCAGGTGTAGCCGCTGTTTTACGTCGAGGCTTGTGGAATCCAGTACCAGAAGCTCCAGATCGCCAATGCGATCGTAATCGCTATATTGTTGTGCCATCAGCGGAATCGCCGCTAGGGTCAGTTCCGGGTGGGCTGGCCAGACACGGCAAATTGCGCTTTGCGGTGAGTTACCTGTGATATCGATAACCTGATTATGTTGTGTGAGTAGCTTGCCTTCCGCTGTCGGTTTTGCATCTGGCCACGCATGTTGCACAATGGCGTTGATATCACAGTTGCTGGCGGCATTTACGTATTGGACAGATAACAGCAACATGCCAGAAATGAATAACCGCATGGCGTCCTTTCCTTTAATTCGAGTGGTTGTCGCTTAGATAGCAAAACGGCTGCCGTTCA
>NZ_SZWU01000020.1:104849-109450 GCF_005280935.1 Citrobacter sp. wls757
AACTCAATACATCACTTTATGTCCATATTGCTCAAGAATGCCCTTCACGCGCTCCATGGTCTCTTTCTTCGGTGGTTTGACGCCATCCAGTTTGTACTCTTCGCCCATTGCCACCCATTTGTGTTTGCCAAGCTCGTGGTAAGGCAGCAGCTCGATTTTTTCAACGTTACCCATATCGCGAGTAAATTCTCCGAGGCGGTGTGCGGAGTCATCGTCATCAGACCAGCCAGGTACGACAACATAGCGGATCCACACTTTGATGTCTTTGTTTGACAGGTAACGCGCGAACTCCAGCGTACGATGGTTAGATACGCCGACCAGATTCTGATGGATTTCATCGTTCATCTGTTTGAGATCGAGCATGACCAGGTCGGTGACTTCCAGCAGCTCATCGATCACCGGATCGTAGCGGCGAACAAAACCGTTGGTATCCAGACAGGTATGAATACCTTCTTTTTTACAGGCGCGGAACCAGTCACGTACGAATTCAGCTTGCAGGATAGCTTCGCCGCCAGACGCCGTCACGCCGCCGCCGGATGCGTTCATAAAGTGGCGATAGGTCACCACCTCTTTCATTAATTCGTCGACGGTGACTTCTTTACCGCCGTGTGTATCCCACGTGTCACGGTTATGGCAATACAGGCAGCGCATCAGGCAGCCCTGAAAGAAGGTAATAAAGCGGATGCCCGGGCCATCAACAGTGCCACAGGATTCAAAGGAGTGAATGCGACCAATAACTGACATTGCGGTGTTTCTCCAGGTGTGGCCCATCCGGGGCCAGTGTTAGTGCACAGTTATTAACTGTGTCGAGTCTGTTTTGGCTGCTATCCATACTTTTCGTCTTTCAAGCTGCATCTTTGTTAGCTTCCTTCGCTCACCCCAGTCACGTACTTCTGTACGCTCCAGGGGATTCACTCCGTTGCCGCCTCAATGCAACTCGAAATCCATCGAGTATATAAGTATAGATAGCTGACAAAGCAGGCTATTAAAAAGGCCCCACTTACGTGGAGCCTTTATTGTACGCTTTTTAAAGTACGATTTCAGTCAAAACCAATTACATGGTCTGAGTGAAGGTACGAGTAATAACGTCCTGCTGCTGTTCTTTAGTCAGGGAGTTAAAACGTACTGCGTAGCCAGAAACGCGGATGGTCAGCTGCGGATATTTTTCCGGATGTTCCATCGCATCCAGCAGCATTTCGCGGTTCATGACGTTCACGTTCAGGTGCTGACCACCTTCGATGGACGCTTCGTGGTGGAAGTAACCATCCATCAGACCAGCCAGGTTGGTCTTACGAACTTCGTCGTCTTTACCCAGTGCGTTCGGAACGATAGAGAAGGTGTAAGAAATACCATCTTTAGCGTAAGCAAACGGCAGTTTAGCAACGGAGGTCAGAGAGGCAACAGCACCTTTCTGGTCACGACCGTGCATTGGGTTAGCACCCGGTCCGAACGGCGCGCCAGCACGACGACCATCTGGGGTGTTACCAGTTTTCTTACCATAAACCACGTTAGAGGTGATGGTCAGAACAGACTGAGTCGGGATAGCGTTACGATAAGTAGTCAGTTTCTGAATTTTCTTCATGAAACGTTCTACCAGGTCAACCGCCATGTCATCAACGCGAGAGTCGTTGTTACCAAACTGCGGGTATTCGCCTTCGATTTCGAAGTCGATAGCCAGACCGTCTTCGTCACGAATCGGTTTAACTTTCGCATATTTGATTGCAGACAGGGAGTCAGCAGCAACGGACAGACCAGCGATACCACACGCCATGGTGCGGATAACGTCACGGTCGTGCAGCGCCATCAGAGAGGCTTCGTAGCTGTACTTGTCGTGCATGTAGTGGATAACGTTCAGCGCGGTGACGTACTGTTTAGCCAGCCAATCCATGAAGTGATCCATGCGGTCCATAACTTCGTCGAAGTTCAGAACGTCGCCTTTGATCGGTTCAGATTTAGGACCAACCTGCATTTTCAGTTTTTCATCAACGCCACCGTTGATTGCGTACAGCATGGTTTTCGCCAGGTTTGCACGCGCACCGAAGAACTGCATTTGTTTACCAACAACCATCGGGCTTACGCAGCAAGCGATAGCGTAGTCATCGTTGTTGAAGTCCGGACGCATCAGGTCATCGTTCTCGTACTGCAGAGAAGAGGTGTCGATGGACACTTTAGCGGCGAATTTCTTGAAGTTCAGAGGCAGTTTTTCAGACCACAGAACAGTGATGTTCGGCTCCGGAGAAGGACCCATGGTGTACAGGGTGTTCAGGAAGCGGAAGCTGTTTTTGGTAACCAGAGTACGGCCATCAACGCCCATACCACCGATTGATTCAGTTGCCCAAATCGGGTCACCGGAGAACAGTTCATCATATTCAGGAGTACGCAGGAAACGAACCATACGCAGTTTCATGACCAGGTGATCGATCATTTCCTGTGCGTCTTGCTCGGTGATTTTGCCTGCTTTCAGGTCACGTTCGATGTAAGCATCCAGGAAGGTGGATACGCGACCGAAGGACATTGCTGCACCGTTCTGAGATTTAACTGCGGCCAGGTAGCCGAAGTAAGTCCACTGGATAGCTTCCTGAGCGTTGGTAGCCGGACCAGAGATATCGCAGCCATATTTAGCAGCCATTTCTTTGATCTGACCCAGAGCGCGGTGCTGTTCAGCGATTTCTTCACGCAGACGGATAGTTGCTTCCAGGTTTACGCCGTTTTCCAGATCGGACTGCAGAGAGACGAACTGAGCGTATTTGTCTTTCATCAGGTAGTCGATACCGTACAGCGCAACGCGACGGTAGTCACCGATGATACGGCCACGGCCATACGCATCTGGCAGACCAGTCAGAACACCGGATTTACGGCAGTTCAGAATGTCTTTGGTGTAAACATCGAATACGCCCTGGTTGTGGGTTTTGCGGTATTCGGTGAAGATTTTTTTCAGCATTGGGTCCAGTTCGCGATTGTACGCTTTGCAGGAACCTTCAACCATTTTGATGCCGCCAAACGGAATGATCGCACGTTTCAGCGGAGCTTCAGTCTGCAGACCAACAATCTTCTCGAGCGCTTTGTTGATGTAGCCAGCGTCGTGAGAAGTGATGGTAGAAGCAACGGAGGTGTCAAAGTCAACAGGCGCGTGAGTGCGGTTTTCCTGTTTAACGCCTTCCATCACGCTGTCCCACAGTGCAGTGGTCGCATCAGTTGCGCCAGCCAGGAAGGACTCGTCACCCTCATACGGAGTGTAGTTTTTCTGAATGAAGTCACGTACGTTTACTTCATTCTGCCAATCACCTTTGGTAAAACCTTCCCAGGCTGTGGCTAACTTTTCATTAAGCTCGGACATGTAACACCTACCTTCTTAAGTGGATTTTTTATTTACTGCGTGTAATGGGCATCAACAGATTAATGATGATCGTTACCACGCAGATAAATGACCCAGTATGTCAACCCGACCAACAAACCGCCGCCGATAATGTTACCGATCGTAACCGGAATCAGGTTATCGGTGATGAAATTCATCACGGTCAGGTGAGAAAAATTCTCCGGAGAAGACCCAACTGCGGTCCAGAATTCCGGGGTGGCGAAATCGCGTATTACAATACCCATAGGGATCATAAACATGTTTGCGATACTGTGCTCAAAACCGCTGGCAACAAACATTGCGACCGGTAATACCATGATAAACGCTTTGTCCATCAGGCTGCGGCCTGAGTAGCTCATCCATACGGCCAGACACACCATCAGGTTAGCCAGGATACCAAGGCTCACTGCCTCAACAAAAGTATGGTGCACTTTGTGGTCGGCTGTTTGCAGAACGTTGAGCCCCCATGCGCCGTTGGCGGTCATATACTCGCCAGAAAGCCACATGAGTAACACAAAGATCAGGGCGCCAATCAGGTTGCCGACATAAACGTTAAGCCAGTTTTTCGCTAACTGACCCCAAGTAATACGACCACTGGCTTTAGCAACGACGATCAGTACGGTTGAAGTGAAGAGGTCTGCACCGCAGACAACACAAAGGATCAGCCCCAGGGAAAAGCAGATACCACCTACTAATTTCGCCATGCCGAAAGGCATAGTACCAGTGCCGGTTGTGGCGGTGATATAGAAAACAAAGGCAATTGAAATGAATACACCGGCAGTAATTGCCAGATAGAACGTCTTAAGCGGATGTTTCGTTGCTTTATAGACGCCTGCTTCTTCGGCAACTTTGGCCATTGCAGCAGGTAGAATAAGATCAAAAGGGTTGTCAGCTTTCACACTAACTCTCTCTTTATTAAGTCGGCGACGAGATACTAACAAAGCATTATAGATGAGAATTTGATATAGATCATATCTCGCCTGGCTTATAGGCCCGTAAGACGCATGGTTTTTATGCGATTACGGTGTAACATGTTGATTATCCATATAAAAATAAATTTTAAAAATTATAAAGTGAGTTGAATTTTTTCTTTCAGCCTCCTATGGGATGGTTAATTAAAATGGAGTAATTGAGATAAAAAACCACATTAATAAGCTAATTTTTTTAATATCAACTACTAATATTTAACCTTGCTTTTACATTTATTTTTTGGTCTGACCAAAATAAAAAACGGGGCGCTTTAAGC
>NZ_SZWU01000020.1:109497-114816 GCF_005280935.1 Citrobacter sp. wls757
ACATTTAGCCTACTCGAGGCAAGTTGTTTGTCACTATTTTGACCAGTGTGCCGCTTTCGCGCGTTGCAATTTCTCATAGGCTTTCAGCAGAGACTGATGTGCCGGGAATGCGTGCAGATCGCTGTCTACTGGCTGAAGTCCATAAAACGGCGCTTCACCACTCAGTGCCGCACTTGCCGCTTCAACCGCCTCAGCGCCGTACATGCGGACGAATGCGTTCAGATACTGCAGCGGCTGACGGTCTTCTTCCTGAGACAGTAGCAACAATGTTTGCAGGCAGCGATAGTAGTTTGCACGTTCCGCGCTAAAGACGGAGGCGTTAAATTCCATCGTCCATTCGGTCCACACCAGGGCCTGCTCCAGATCGCCACCGGCCAGCGCCAGCATCACTTTAAGCTCGCCAATACGCAGGGTGTACCAACCGTTATCCGCACCGGTCGCCAGACCGAGCAGCTCGCGCACGCGGGTGAAGTCGTCAAAACCTTCTTCATCCAACTGTTCAATCAGATTGAGGTAGTCTTCTTTATCCCACTCACTGCCTGGCAGAGAGAGAATGGTGTCACGCAGATGGGTGCCCATAGCGTTGTTGGCTAACCACAGATCTTCTGCCGGATAGATGTCAGACATTCCCGGAACAATAATGCGGCACGCGTAAACGCC
This sequence comes from Citrobacter sp. wls757, assembly GCF_005280935.1. Taxonomy (NCBI): domain Bacteria; kingdom Pseudomonadati; phylum Pseudomonadota; class Gammaproteobacteria; order Enterobacterales; family Enterobacteriaceae; genus Citrobacter; species Citrobacter sp. wls757. Next base: position 110,158 of record NZ_SZWU01000020.1, read on the forward strand.
CAGGTGCTCATAGTCAGCGATATACACTTCTTTATCTTCAGCATTGAAGATGGCCATCAGGGTGGCGAACTCTTCTTCCGTGGTGCCGGAGAAATTCCAGTCAACGAACGGATAGTCGGCATCCTGCTTGAACAGATCCCAGGAGATCAGACCGCTGGAATCGATGAAGTGAGTTTCAAGGTTGGTATGTTCTGCCACTTCCTCATCGTCGAAGGTCGGTGGGGTGAAGACATCAAGATCCTTCAGACCACGGCCCTGCAGCAGTTCAGTCACGGTACGCTCCAGCGCAACGCCGAAATCCGGGTGTGCGCCGAAGGAGGCAAAGCAGGTACCGTTGGCCGGGTTGAACAGGACAACGCAAATCACCGGATACTTGCCGCCCAGCGAGCCATCGTAGGCAAAAATCGGGAAACCTTCCGCTTCCAGTGTGGCGATGGACTCCACCACTGCCGGATAGCGCGCCATCACCTCGGCCGGGATTTCCGGCAGGCTGATGCTTTCGGCAATAATACGGTTCTTCACATGGCGCTCAAAGACTTCAGACAGGCCCTGAACGCGAGCTTCGTTAGGTGTGTTACCCGCAGACATGCCGTTAGAAACATACAGGTTGCCGATAATATTCATCGGAATGTAGACGGTCTGGTTATCAGACTGGCGGGTAAACGGCAGGCCGCAGACGCCACGCTCTTCATTACCAGACTGTAGATCGATAAGCATGCTGCCGGTCAGTTCGTTATCTGGATCGTAAAACGCACGCAGACGTTCATCCAGTAAACCTTCTGGAACATCGTCTTCTTCAGTCAGCGGGAACCATTTTTCGTTCGGGTAATGTACGAACGGGCCATTGGCGATAGTTTCGCCCAGCCAGAAATCTGCAAAGAAGTAGTTAGTCGACAGACGCTCAAAGTATTCGCCCAGCGCAGAAGCCAGCGCCGCTTTTTTTGTCGCGCCTTTACCGTTGGTGAAGCACAGCGCGCATTCTTTGTCGCGAATATGTACAGACCAGACGTTAGGGACGGGATTCAACCACGAAGCTTCTTCAATTTGAAAACCGAGGTCGAGCAATTTTTGCTGGAAGCGAGCGATGGAGTCTTCCAGAGCGGCATCTTTGCCGGGGATAAATGTTTGCGTCATGAAAATCACTTTTGTCGTACGGAAAGCGCGCAATGATACGGGTTTTCAATGAACGGCGCTATCGTCGCCGGAGCCCATGCGTAAATAAAAGCATTGGCTATGCTTTCTTACAGCCAATCACGTTTAGAGCATATTAATGAAAGCTTTCGATTTACACCGTATGGCGCTTGATAAGGTGCCCATGGATTTTCTGGGGGAAGTTGCGCTACGCAGCCTTTACACCTTTATATTGGTTTTTCTGTTTTTAAAAATCACCGGACGTCGTGGCGTACGCCAGATGTCGCTTTTTGAAGTCCTTATCATCCTTACGCTGGGTTCCGCCGCGGGAGACGTGGCGTTTTATGACGATGTTCCGATGCTGCCGGTGCTGGTGGTCTTTATTACTCTTGCTGTGCTGTATCGGCTGGTAATGTGGCTAATGGCGCATAGTGAAAAAATGGAGGACCTGCTGGAGGGCAAACCCGTCGTGATCATTGAAGACGGCGAGCTGGCATGGTCAAAGCTCAATAGCGCCAATATGACGGAATTTGAATTCTTTATGGAACTGCGTTTGAACGGCGTGGAGCAATTGGGACAAGTGAAACTGGCTATTCTGGAGACGAATGGGCAAATCAGCGTCTACTTCTTTGCCGATGAAGATGTAAAGCCGGGGCTCAGTATTCTGCCTAAACGTTGTACGCAACGATTTAAAGTAATACCTGAAGCAGGGGACTATGCCTGCATACGTTGTAGCGAAGTAGTGCAAATGAAGGCCGGAGATCATCAATTATGTCCGCGCTGTGCAAATCCAGAATGGTCGAAGGCCAGTCGGGCAAAACGGGTTACCTGACAGCAAAAATCTCGGTTTTTACCCGTCAATCCGATAGATTCTGTTGTGTGACCGATGACACATTTTTACCCTTGCCAGTTTTACCCATTGCGGCGCGTGTCACTGAATGATAAAACCGATATCCACAGGAATAACTTATACCAATGTCTGTCACCGGATTATCGTCAATGACAGGATGTTGATTGGACAACAACACAACGTGGTGAGGGGAAATGGCTCAGGTCTTCAATTTTAGTTCAGGTCCGGCAATGTTACCGGCAGAAGTACTTAAACTGGCTCAACAGGATCTTTGTGACTGGAACGGTCTTGGCACGTCAGTGATGGAAATTAGCCACCGTGGCAAAGAATTCATCCAGGTCGCAGAGGAAGCGGAGCAGGATTTTCGCGATCTTCTCAGCATCCCCTCCAACTATAAAGTGTTGTTCTGCCATGGCGGTGGTCGCGGGCAGTTCGCGGGTATCCCGTTAAATATTCTGGGCGATAAAACCACCGCGGATTACGTCGATGCCGGTTATTGGGCCGCCAGCGCAATTAAAGAAGCGAAAAAATACTGCACGCCAAACGTTATTGATGCCAAAGTCACCGTGGACGGCCTGCGTGCTGTTAAGCCGATGAGTGAATGGCAACTTTCTGATAACGCGGCATACCTGCACTATTGCCCGAACGAAACCATCGATGGCATTGCGATCGATGAAACGCCGAATTTTGCCAGCAACGTTGTGGTCACGGCAGATCTGTCTTCTACCATTCTTTCCGCACCGCTTGACGTTAGCCGTTATGGCGTAATTTATGCCGGGGCACAGAAAAATATCGGCCCGGCCGGTCTGACGATTGTCATCGTCCGTGAAGATTTGCTGGGTAAAGCTCATGTCTCATGCCCGTCAATCCTCGACTATACCGTGCTGAATGACAACGATTCCATGTTCAATACGCCGCCAACCTTTGCCTGGTATCTGTCTGGCCTGGTCTTTAAATGGCTGAAAAAGCAGGGCGGTGTTAATGCGATGGATAAAATTAACCAGCAAAAAGCGGAATTGCTCTACGGCGTAATCGATAACAGCGATTTCTACCGTAACGATGTGGCGAAATCCAACCGTTCACGCATGAACGTACCGTTCCTGCTGGCTGACAGCGCATTGGATAAACTGTTCCTGGAAGAGTCTTTTGCTGCGGGCCTGCACGCGCTGAAAGGGCATCGTGTAGTCGGCGGTATGCGTGCGTCCATCTACAATGCCATGCCGCTTGAAGGTGTTAAAGCACTGACCGATTTCATGGTCGATTTCGAACGCCGCCGCGGCTAATCTGCTGTGCTTTTCATCCCCACAGCCCGTCTGTGGGGTTTTTATGTCTGTTTTTTGAGAGTCGAGTTTCATGGAATCCCTGACGTTACAACCCATTGCGCGGGTGGATGGCACCATCAATCTGCCTGGATCCAAAAGTGTTTCTAACCGCGCTTTGCTGCTGGCTGCATTAGCCAATGGCACCACTGTCCTGACCAATCTGCTGGACAGCGATGATGTTCGCCATATGCTCAATGCTCTGAATGCGTTAGGGATTAGCTATACCCTTTCTGCCGATCGTACCCGCTGCGAGATAATTGGCAATGGCGGTGCGTTGCACGCAGAAGGTGCAGTTGAGCTGTTCCTTGGCAACGCCGGAACCGCAATGCGCCCGCTGGCCGCAGCGTTATGTCTGGGCAGCAATGACATCGTGCTGACGGGCGAACCGCGCATGAAAGAGCGCCCGATTGGCCATCTGGTTGATGCGCTGCGCCAGGGCGGAGCCAAAATTGACTATCTGGAGCAGGAAAACTATCCACCTTTACGTCTGCGCGGTGGCTTTACCGGAGGCCAGGTTGAGGTAGACGGTAGCGTTTCCAGCCAGTTCCTCACTGCGTTGCTGATGACTGCGCCGCTGGCGCCGCAGGATACGACGATCGCAATTAAAGGTGACCTGGTATCCAAACCTTACATTGATATCACACTGAACCTGATGAAAACGTTTGGTGTTGAAATTGAAAATCAAAACTACCAGCGCTTTGTCGTGAAGGGGCAGCAGCAGTATCAGTCACCGGGTGCATACCTGGTTGAAGGTGATGCTTCTTCCGCTTCCTATTTCCTCGCGGCAGGTGCTATTAAAGGCGGTACGGTAAAAGTTACCGGGATTGGCCGCAACAGCATGCAGGGTGATATTCGTTTTGCCGATGTACTGGAGAAAATGGGCGCAACCATTACATGGGGCGACGATTTTATTGCCTGTACTCACGGCGAGTTGAACGCAGTGGATATGGATATGAACCATATTCCTGATGCGGCGATGACCATTGCAACGGCGGCGCTGTTCGCTAAAGGCACCACGACATTACGTAATATCTACAACTGGCGCGTCAAAGAGACCGATCGTCTGTTCGCGATGGCGACGGAGTTACGCAAAGTGGGCGCGGAAGTGGAAGAGGGGCATGACTTTATCCGCATCACCCCGCCTGCAACATTGCAATTTGCGGACATCGCGACCTACAACGATCACCGCATGGCGATGTGTTTCTCGCTGGTGGCGCTGTCTGACACGCCGGTGACCATTCTTGACCCAAAATGTACCGCCAAAACCTTCCCGGATTATTTCGAACAGTTGGCTCGTATTAGTACATCTGCCTGATTTTATTATGTTATGCGACAGTTTCCAGTCGATCGCTTTCG
>NZ_SZWU01000020.1:114847-132879 GCF_005280935.1 Citrobacter sp. wls757
CGATTGCCTATTTATTCTACACTCAGCTTCAATGATTCTGCATTTTTCACACAAAGATAACGATCGCTGGCGTTGGCGCGTATAATGCGCGGCGTTCACGTTAATGTACGCCCGTTTAAGGAGAAAAAGATGACGGCAATTGCCCCGGTTATTACCATTGATGGCCCAAGTGGTGCAGGTAAAGGCACCTTGTGCAAGGCAATGGCGGAAGCATTGCAGTGGCATCTGTTAGATTCAGGCGCGATCTACCGCGTACTGGCGCTCGCAGCGTTACATCACCATGTTGATGTCACATCTGAAGATGCTCTGGTACCGCTTGCCTCACACCTTGATGTGCGTTTTATCTCAACAGACGGCAACCTGGAAGTCATTCTTGAAGGTGAAGATGTCAGCGGTGAAATACGTACTCAGGAAGTAGCGAATGCCGCCTCTCAGGTTGCGGCGTTTCCCCGCGTGCGTGAAGCGTTATTACGTCGTCAACGCGCATTTCGCGAAACCCCAGGTCTGATTGCTGATGGACGTGATATGGGCACCGTGGTGTTCCCGGATGCGCCGGTGAAAATTTTTCTGGACGCCTCCTCGCAAGAACGTGCGCATAGACGTATGCTACAGTTGCAGGAGAAGGGCTTTAGTGTTAACTTTGAACGCCTTTTGGCCGAGATCGAAGAACGCGATTATCGCGATCGTAATCGTGCTGTAGCGCCGCTGGTTCCCGCTGCTGATGCTTTAGTTTTGGATTCAACCCGATTAAGCATTGAGCAAGTGATTGAAAAAGCGTTACAATACGCGCGCCAAAAACTGGCTCTCGCTTAAGTGCGACCGAATTTGCAGTACCCCCGTTGCAATGGATTGACAGCGGGTATGTTAAACAACCCCATCCGGCATGGAGCCAGGTGGACGTTAAATATGAAACCTGAAGATTAAACATGACTGAATCTTTTGCTCAACTGTTTGAAGAATCCTTAAAAGAAATCGAAACCCGTCCGGGTTCCATCGTTCGTGGTGTTGTTGTTGCTATCGACAAAGACGTAGTACTGGTTGACGCTGGTCTGAAATCTGAGTCCGCCATTCCGGCAGAGCAGTTCAAAAACGCCCAGGGCGAGCTGGAAATCCAGGTTGGTGACGAAGTTGACGTTGCTCTGGATGCAGTAGAAGACGGCTTCGGTGAAACCCTGCTGTCCCGTGAAAAAGCTAAACGTCACGAAGCTTGGATCACGCTGGAAAAAGCTTACGAAGAAGCTGCAACCGTTACTGGTGTTATCAATGGCAAAGTCAAGGGTGGCTTCACTGTTGAGCTGAATGGTATTCGCGCGTTCCTGCCGGGTTCCCTGGTAGACGTTCGTCCGGTCCGCGACACGCTGCACCTGGAAGGCAAAGAGCTTGAATTCAAAGTAATCAAGCTGGATCAGAAGCGTAACAACGTTGTTGTTTCCCGTCGTGCCGTTATCGAATCCGAAAACAGCGCAGAACGCGATCAACTGCTGGAAAACCTGCAGGAAGGCATGGAAGTTAAAGGTATCGTTAAGAACCTCACTGACTACGGTGCATTCGTTGATCTGGGTGGCGTTGACGGCCTGCTGCACATCACCGACATGGCATGGAAACGCGTTAAGCATCCGAGCGAAATCGTAAACGTTGGCGACGAAATCACTGTTAAAGTGCTGAAGTTCGACCGCGAGCGTACTCGTGTATCTCTGGGCCTGAAACAGCTGGGCGAAGATCCATGGGTAGCTATCGCTAAGCGTTATCCGGAAGGTACCAAACTGACTGGTCGCGTGACCAACCTGACCGACTACGGCTGCTTCGTTGAAATCGAAGAAGGCGTTGAAGGCCTGGTTCACGTTTCCGAAATGGATTGGACCAACAAAAACATCCACCCGTCTAAAGTTGTTAACGTTGGCGATGTAGTGGAAGTTATGGTTCTGGATATCGACGAAGAACGTCGTCGTATCTCCCTGGGTCTGAAGCAGTGCAAAAACAACCCATGGCAGCAGTTCGCGGAAACCCACAACAAGGGTGACCGTGTTGAAGGTAAAATCAAGTCTATCACTGACTTCGGTATCTTCATCGGCCTGGACGGCGGCATCGACGGCCTGGTTCACCTGTCTGACATCTCCTGGAACGTTGCAGGCGAAGAAGCAGTTCGTGAATACAAAAAAGGCGACGAAATCGCAGCAGTTGTTCTGCAGGTTGACGCAGAGCGTGAGCGTATCTCTCTGGGCGTTAAACAGCTCGCAGAAGATCCGTTCAACAACTGGGTTGCACTGAACAAGAAAGGCGCAATCGTAAACGGTAAAGTCACTGCAGTTGACGCTAAAGGCGCAACCGTAGAACTGGCTGACGGCGTTGAAGGTTACCTGCGCGCTTCTGAAGCTTCACGTGACCGCGTTGAAGATGCAACTCTGGTTCTGAGCGTAGGCGACGACGTTGAAGCTAAATTCACCGGCGTTGATCGTAAGAACCGTGCAATCAGCCTGTCTGTTCGTGCTAAAGACGAAGCTGATGAGAAAGATGCAATCGCAACTGTTAACAAACAGGAAGATGCTAACTTCTCTAACAACGCAATGGCTGAAGCTTTCAAAGCAGCTAAAGGCGAGTAATATCGAGTGCTCTAAATCCTTTGTGCTGTTAACGGCACAAAGGGTGACGAGTAGCTTGACAGATTACAGGATTCGTCCTGTAATCAATGACAAAGGGCGGCTACGGCCGCCCTTAATCAATGCAGCAGCTAATTATGCCTTTAAGGAACCGGAGGAATCATGACCAAGTCAGAATTGATTGAAAGACTTGCAACCCAGCAACCTCATATTCCCGCGAAAGCGGTTGAAGATGCAGTTAAAGAGATGCTGGAACATATGGCCTCGACTCTTGCGCAGGGCGAGCGTATTGAAATCCGCGGTTTCGGCAGCTTCTCTTTGCATTACCGCGCACCACGCACCGGACGTAATCCGAAGACCGGCGATAAAGTGGATCTGGAAGGGAAATACGTTCCGCACTTTAAACCAGGTAAAGAACTGCGCGATCGCGCCAATATTTACGGTTAAGTTTTTAGCGAGACTTAACGCCGAGAAAAGCACCCAAATGGGTGCTTTTTTCATTTCTGTCCACCTATCCTGGAATCCTCATCCCAGTTAATTTGTACGTTACAACCATCACTAAATGTCTGCGGAACTCAGGTCGTATAACGATAAATTGATGCCAGACAACCGTCGAAGAGTACTGCACACTCCCTGTAACAGGGAGGTGATTGATGAAAATAACAACGGTGAGTATCTGCGCATTACTCGGCATTCTCCCACTCATGCTATTACCTATGCTGCCAGGCATGTTGTGTATCGGCATTGTATTTTGTCTGGCATGTCTGCTCTGTTTTCTCCCCTACAAATATATGCGTTCCGCCGGACTAACCCTGCTGTTTTTTCTTTGGGGAATCCTGGCCGCGAAAGAGGCTATGTGGGCCGGTAATACGCTGCCTGCGAAAACCCAGCAAGCCATTGTGCGGATAACCGGAACTGACAATATGACAACGCACTACGGCCAGATCACTCACCTTCAGGGGAAACGAATCTTTCCTGCGCAAGGAATCGTCTTGTACGGGCAGTATTTACCCGGTGATGTTTGTGCGGGTCAGACATGGGCGATGACGTTGAAAGTCCGAGCTGTACACGGTCAATTAAACGAAGGCGGATTTGATAGCCAGCGTCACGCATTGGCGCAGCATCAACTGCTGACGGGACGATTCTTGCAGGCTTCGGTAATCACACCACAATGCAGTTTGCGTTCGCGGTATCTCGCCTCGCTGAAAACGGCACTCACCGACTTTCCCTGGCAGCAGGTCATACTGGGTCTGGGAATGGGGGAGCGCTTGTCTGTGTCACAAGAGGTGAAAACGATTATGCGTGATACCGGCACGGCTCATTTGATGGCTATCTCCGGGCTGCATATTGCGTTTGCAGCATTACTGGCCGCAGGATTGATTCGTGCTGGACAGTTTTTTATGCCAACAAGGTGGATTTGCTGGCAGATGCCATTAGTGGGTGGGATTGTCTGCGCCACATTTTATGCCTGGCTGACGGGGCTGCAACCCCCTGCATTACGAACGGTTGTTGCGCTGCTAGTCTGGGGGGCGCTGAGACTTAGCGGCAGGCAGTGGAGTGGATGGTCGGTCTGGATCTGCTGTCTGGCAGCCATCGTGGTGGTGGATCCTGTTGCTGTTCTTTCGCAAAGCCTATGGTTGTCTGCATCCGCCGTTGCGGCACTGCTGTTCTGGTACCAATGGGTACCGCTCCCGGACTGGCCGCTGTCGCGTGCTGGACGTCAATTTCTGGCGCTGGCTCATCTGCAATTGGGTATTACGCTTCTGCTTTTTCCCGTGCAAATCGCAATGTTTCACGGTTTTAGTCTGACCTCGTTTCTGGCTAATTTGTTTGCCGTCCCTTTGGTCACGTTTGTTTCCGTCCCCTTGATATTAGCAGGCATGATCGTGCATTTAGCCGGGATGGTGATGGTTGAATCAAGCCTGTGGTATCTAGCGGATCGTTCTCTGGCGCTGCTATTTTGGGGGCTCAGAAGTCTGCCTGAAGGGTGGATCAATATTGATGCGCGCTGGCAATGGCTGGCATTTTTACCCGGAATGATGATTATCGCATGGCGACTAAATATCTTGCGTACGCTACCGGTGCTCTGTTTCTCTGTGCTCCTTTTGCTGAGTGGGCCGCTTTGGCGTGCACCGCGTACTGATGTGTGGCAAGTGCATATGCTGGATGTCGGGCAGGGGCTGGCGATGGTGATCGCGCGAAATGGGAAAGCGCTGCTTTACGATACCGGTCTGGCATGGCCAGAAGGCGATAGCGCACAACAGCTGATTATTCCCTGGTTGCGTTGGCATAATCTGGAGCCAGAAGGAATTATTTTAAGCCATGAGCACATGGATCACCGCGGCGGGTTGCACTCCTTACAACAAGCCTGGCCGTCGCTATGGGTAAGAAGTCCGCTGAGCTGGAAAGGTCATCTCCCGTGTTTTCGCGGAGAGCATTGGCAATGGCAAGGGTTAACCTTCAGTGCGCACTGGCCTGTGCGTGGAAATACAGACCAGGGGAATAACCACTCCTGCGTGGTTAAGGTCGATGACGGATATCAGAGTATTCTGCTGACCGGCGATATCGAATCTCCTGCTGAACAAAAAATGCTAAGTCACTATTGGCAGCACCTACAGTCGACGGTGATGCAGGTTCCACATCATGGCAGCAATACTTCATCATTACTGGCACTCATTCAGCGGGTTGACGGGCAGGTCGCACTCGCCTCTGCATCCCGTTACAACGCTTGGCGTCTGCCGTCCTGGAAAGTGAAGCAACGTTATCGGCAACAAAATTATCAATGGCTGGATACCCCCCATCAGGGACAGATTACGCTGGATTTTTATCAAAAAAACTGGCGCATACGCAGCATGCGGGATCAGATTTTACCTCGTTGGTATCATCAGTGGTTTGGCGTGTCGGAGGATAACGGGTAGAATATGCGGCTATTCTAACAAATGCTGGTTTTTTGAATGCATAACGATAAAGATCTCTCTACGTGGCAGACGTTTCGCCGACTATGGCCAACCATAGCGCCTTTTAAATCGGGTCTGATCGTGGCGGGTATAGCGTTAGTCCTTAACGCGGCCAGCGATACCTTCATGTTATCGCTCCTTAAACCATTACTGGATGATGGTTTTGGTAAAACGGATCGCTCGGTGCTGCTGTGGATGCCGCTGGTGGTCATTGGGCTGATGATAGTTCGTGGCTTAACCAGCTATGTCTCCAGCTACTGTATCTCATGGGTGTCAGGCAAAGTGGTCATGACCATGCGCCGCCGCCTGTTTGGCCATATGATGGGCATGCCCGTCTCCTTTTTTGATAAACAGTCTACAGGGACATTGTTATCGCGTATTACCTATGATTCAGAACAGGTTGCGTCATCGTCTTCCGGCGCGCTGATCACCGTGGTGCGTGAAGGGGCTTCAATTATTGGCCTGTTTATCATGATGTTCTATTACAGCTGGCAGCTGTCACTGATCCTGATTGTACTGGCGCCAATTGTGTCAGTGGCAATCCGTGTGGTTTCCAAGCGCTTTCGTAGCATCAGTAAAAACATGCAAAACACCATGGGTCAGGTTACGACCAGTGCGGAGCAGATGCTGAAAGGCCACAAAGAAGTTCTGATTTTTGGTGGTCAGGAAGTCGAAACCAAGCGCTTTGATAAGGTCAGCAACAAGATGCGTTTGCAGGGTATGAAGATGGTTTCCGCTTCTTCTATCTCCGACCCTATCATCCAGCTGATTGCGTCTTTGGCACTGGCCTTCGTGTTATATGCGGCTAGCTTCCCAAGCGTAATGGAAAACCTGACAGCAGGGACAATTACGGTTGTCTTCTCCTCAATGATCGCATTAATGCGTCCGTTGAAATCGCTGACCAACGTCAACGCGCAGTTCCAGCGCGGTATGGCGGCATGCCAGACCTTATTTACGATTCTGGATAGCGAACAGGAGAAAGATGAAGGTAAACGTGTGATCGAGCGTGCTACCGGCGATCTCGAGTTCCGCAAAGTGACTTTCACTTATCCGGGACGTGAAGTACCGGCTCTGCGTAACATCAACCTGAATATTCCCGCGGGTAAAACTGTTGCTCTGGTCGGCCGTTCGGGCTCAGGGAAATCCACCATCGCCAGCCTGATTACGCGCTTCTACGATATTGATGAAGGGCAGATTCTGATGGACGGACACGATCTGCGCGAATATACCCTGGCATCACTGCGCGATCAGGTTGCGTTGGTTTCGCAGAATGTGCACTTGTTTAACGATACGGTTGCCAACAACATTGCCTACGCGCGTACCGATATGTACAGCCGTGAGCAGATCGAAAAAGCGGCACAGATGGCCTACGCTATGGACTTCATCAACAAGATGGATAATGGTCTGGATACGGTAATTGGTGAAAACGGCGTCCTGCTTTCCGGCGGACAACGTCAGCGTATCGCTATCGCCCGTGCCTTGTTGCGTGACAGCCCAATTCTGATCCTTGATGAAGCAACATCGGCTCTTGATACTGAATCTGAACGCGCGATTCAGTCTGCGCTGGATGAGCTACAGAAAAACCGTACTTCTCTGGTCATTGCTCACCGTCTTTCAACCATTGAACAAGCCGACGAAATCATCGTGGTGGAGGATGGTCTGATTGTCGAACGCGGAACCCATAGCGAGTTGATTGAGCAGCGCGGGGTGTATGCGCAATTACATAAAATGCAATTTGGTCAATGATCGCACGTATCTGGTCTGGTGAATCGCCGCTGTGGCGATTGTTACTTCCACTCTCCTGGCTGTATGGCCTGGTGAGTGGCGCGATCCGCTTATGCTACAAGTTGGGGCTTAAACGCGCATGGCGCGCGCCAGTCCCGGTTGTGGTGGTCGGAAACCTTACCGCGGGCGGAAACGGTAAAACGCCGGTGGTGATTTGGTTGGTTGAACAACTGCGACAACGCGGGATTCGCGTGGGTGTGGTGTCGCGTGGTTATGGCGGGAAAGCGACTGCTTACCCGCTGTTGCTAACCGCTGATACTACTACCGCAGAAGCGGGCGATGAACCTGTGCTGATCGCCCAACGTACCGGCGTGCCGGTAGCGGTATCCCCGGTAAGATCGGATGCGGTAAAAGCCATTTTGGCCCAACACGACGTGCAGATTATTGTGACGGACGATGGACTACAGCACTATCGTCTGGCGCGAGATGTTGAAATCGTAGTCATTGACGGCGAACGTCGGTTTGGCAACGGCTGGTGGCTTCCCGCTGGTCCAATGCGGGAACGCGCAGGTCGCCTTAAATCGGTGGATGCGACTATTGTTAACGGTGGCGTTGCGCAACCAGGGGAAATCCCTATGCGACTTGAACCGGGGCTGGCCGTTAATTTACGTACAGGTGAACGCCGTGATGTGGCGCAATTGTCCAATATTGTCGCCATGGCGGGCATTGGTCATCCACCGCGTTTTTTTGCCACGCTGAAAGCATGTGGTGCCAGCGTGCAAAAAAGCATTGCGCTGGCAGACCATCAGTCTCTGACCTACAGTGACGTCAGTGCGTTTGTAGACGCCGGGCAAACGCTGGTCATGACGGAAAAAGATGCGGTTAAGTGCCGGGCATTTGCCGATGAAAACTGGTGGTATTTACCTGTTGATGCACATTTGTCAGGCGATCGGCCTGATGTATTGCTGAATAGCTTAATCTCGCTGACTCGCTAACTGATTCACGCTGCGGCAGCGAATCATTTATGAGGCCATAAATGTCGTTGCCGCGCCTTTCTCTGACGGATGCCCGTCATCTTCACCTTGCTGCTCAAGGTCTGCTGAAAAAAACACGCCGCCGGGCAACCCCGGCAGATATTCTCGCGACCATTTCGCGCATGTCGTTACTGCAAATCGACACCATCAATATTGTGGCGCGCAGTCCTTACCTGGTGCTGTTTAGTCGTTTAGGCGATTATTCCCCCCAATGGCTGGACGACTCGTTACAGCAGGGCGAACTGATGGAATACTGGGCGCACGAGGCCTGTTTTTTGCCGCGCAGCGATTTTATGCTGATACGTCACCGCATGCTGGCCCCGGAGAATATGGGCTGGAAATATAAAGCGGCGTGGATGAAAGAACATGCGCATGAGATTGAGCAACTGCTCCAGCACATCCAGCATAACGGGCCGGTACGCTCAGCTGATTTTGAGCATCCACGCAAAGGGACCAGCGGCTGGTGGGAATGGAAACCGCAGAAGCGTCATCTTGAAGGGTTGTTCACCGCCGGGAAAGTGATGGTCGTGGAACGGCGTAATTTCCAGCGAGTGTATGATTTAACCCATCGCGTCATGCCGCACTGGGACGATGAACGCGATCCACTTTCGCAGGAAGATGCGGAAAGTGTCATGCTGGATAACAGCGCCCGCAGTCTGGGGATTTTCCGCGAACAATGGCTGGCAGACTACTACCGCCTGAAGCGCCCGGCGCTAAAAAACTGGTGCAACGAACGGGCGGAACAGCGGCAGATTATTCCTGTCGACGTTGAGGGGCTAGGAGCCTTGTGGCTGCATAGCCACCTTCAGCCGCTGCTTGAACAGGCGCTGGCGGGCAAATTAACGGCGACTCACAGTGCAGTATTATCACCTTTTGATCCGGTGGTCTGGGATCGTAAACGGGCAGAGCAGCTATTCGATTTTAGCTATCGGCTGGAGTGTTACACGCCAGCACCAAAACGTCAGTACGGTTATTTCGTCTTACCGCTGCTGCATCGCGGACAGTTAGTTGGGCGGATGGATGCCAAAATGCACCGCAAAACAGGTGTGCTGGACGTTATTTCGCTGTGGTTACAGGATGGGGTTAAGCCTGGAGTGACGTTGCAAAAAGGATTGTTTCAGGCGATTGACGATTTTGCCCGCTGGCAGCAGGCAGCACGCGTGACGCTGGGACGTTATCCTGAAGGTTTATTTGCTGATGCACGCCATGGTTGGGAAATAGACCCAGCCCTTTAAGCGATTATGTTAATATTTACGGATTCACAATCCGGTCCATCTGGAGGAACTATGGATCATCGTCTGCTTGAAATCATTGCCTGCCCGGTATGCAATGGCAAACTCTGGTTTAACCAGGAAAAACAGGAACTGATTTGTAAACTGGATAACCTTGCTTTCCCACTGCGTGATGGCATTCCCGTGTTACTGGAAACCGAAGCCCGCGTTCTGACTGCTGATGAGAGTAAATCATGAGTTTTGTGGTCATTATTCCTGCGCGCTATGCGTCCACACGTCTGCCTGGTAAGCCGTTGCTGGATATCAACGGTAAACCGATGATCGTGCATGTACTGGAGCGTGCGCGTGAATCTGGCGCTGAACGTATCATCGTTGCTACCGATCACGAGGATGTCGCTCGCGCGGTAGAAGCGGTGGGTGGCGAAGTGTGCATGACTCGCGCCGATCACCAGTCTGGTACGGAGCGCCTGGCGGAAGTCGTCGAGAAATGTGGTTTTAGCGATGATACCGTTATTGTGAACGTACAGGGTGATGAGCCGATGATTCCTGCAGTCATTATTCGCCAGGTGGCTGAGAATCTGTCGCAACGTCAGGTCGGTATGGCGACTCTTGCGGCTCCGATTCACAGTGCGGAAGAGGCATTTAATCCGAATGCGGTAAAAGTCGTGTTGGACGCTGAAGGATATGCTCTCTATTTTTCACGCGCGACCATCCCATGGGATCGCGATCGTTTCGCCAAAAGTCTGGAAACGGTGGGGGACACCTTCCTGCGCCATCTGGGCATTTACGGCTATCGCGCCGGTTTTATTCGCCGCTATGTTAACTGGCAGCCTAGCCCGCTTGAGCATATCGAAATGCTGGAGCAGCTGCGAGTGCTGTGGTACGGCGAAAAAATTCACGTTGCCGTCGCAAAAGAAGTCCCGGGTACCGGCGTAGACACTGCCGAAGATCTTGAGCGCGTTCGCGCCGAAATGCATTAGTTTTTCTCACGGCACTCCCCCCATATTGAGGCGTATTTTTGGGAGGAGTGTCGTATCGTTGCGCTTTCTCTCCACTTTTCTTTTCATCAATTGATCTCATCCGGGTGACATCTGTCTGCACGACGCTCATTATGAAAGCAGTAGCATTTATGAGGGCAATCTGAAATGGAACAGTTGCGTGCCGAACTCAGCCACCTGCTGGGCGAAAAACTCAGTCGCATAGAATGCGTGAATGAAAAAGTGGATACGGCCCTGTGGTCACTGTACGACAGCCAGGGAAATCCGATGCCGCTGATGGCGAGAAGCTTCACCACGCCAGGTATGGCGCAGCAGCTGGCATGGAAAACCTCCATGTTGGCGCGCAGTGGTACGGTGCGAATGCCCGTCATTTACGGGGTCTTAACCCACGAAGAGCATCCCGGTCCCGATGTGCTACTGCTTGAGCGTTTACGTGGCGTGCCGGTGGAAGCGCCAGCCCGAACGCCCGAACGCTGGGAACATTTAAAAGATCAGATCGTAGAAGGTCTGCTGTCATGGCATCGGCAGGATAGCCGTGGCTGCGTGGGAATGGTGGATAACACGCAAGAGAATATCTGGCCATCCTGGTATCGTCAGCGTGTTGAAGTGTTGTGGACCACGTTAAATCAGTTCAACAATACCGGGCTGACGATGCAGGATAAGCGGATCCTGTTTCGCACCCGTGAGTGTTTGCCCGCTTTATTTGAAGGATTCAATGATAACTGCGTGCTGATCCACGGTAATTTTAGTTTACGTAGCATGCTCAAAGACGCCCGTAGCGATCAGCTTCTGGCCATGGTTGGACCGGGTTTGATGCTGTGGGCGCCCAGAGAGTATGAATTGTTCCGTTTAATGGATAATGCGCTGGCGGAAAGTCTGCTTTGGCAATACCTGCAACGCGCGCCCGTGGCGGAGTCCTTCATCTGGCGACGCTGGCTGTATGTGTTATGGGATGAGGTGGCGCAACTGGTCAACACCGGACGTTTTAACCGCTCCAACTTTGACCTTGCCACGAAATCACTGCTGCCGTGGCTCGCCTGATGAACATGTGAACGCCTTATCCGGCCTACAATTCTGCGCTGAACACGTAGGCCTGATAAGACGCGTTAGTGTCGCCATCAGGCAACATTCCTGTCAATGTTCCGATCCCTTTAGCCACTGCCAGATTCGCCCCAACGTTTCGTAACCAACACGATCGCTATGCATCAACCAGACGGGAGAGGGGATCGCGCGCTCCCACGGATTAAGCGGTGAATCAATCGCTAACTGGTTGGCTGGCGCGGGCAACGGATGTAGTCCGGCCTGTTGGAAGAAAATCATTGCTCGTGGTAAGTGCGATGCGGAGGTCACCAGCAGGAACGGCGCGCTGCCGATGGCCTGCTTAACCGCTGCGGCTTCTTCTTCGGTGTCTTTAGGTTTATCCAGCGTGATGATATCACCGGGCGGCACACCCAGTGACTGCGCTACGCGGGCTCCCGCTTCTGCAGTACTGACGTTATTGCTCTTTGCCGCAGCGCCGGTAAAGATAAGCTTCGATCCCGGGTTAGCACGCCAAAGGCGAATACCTTCATTCAGACGCGGAAGACTGTTGCTGATCAGGTTTGAACTCGGCGCCCACTGTGGATTCCAGGTATACCCTCCGCCCAGCACCACAATGTATTCCACTTTTTGTGTATCCTGCCAGGTTGGATAGCTATCCTCAATCGGTTTCAGCAGACTGTCGGCGACGGGCTGCAAGCTTAGAAGTAACAGTGCCAGCCAACTCAGGCTAATGCACACTTTCCCTATTTTTTGAAAGCGGCTAAACCAGAGCAGCGCCAGGCCTATGCCCATGATAATGAGCATTAGCGGAAGTGGCAGCATCATACCGCCAATCACTTTCTTCAGCGTAAAAAGCATCCTTTTTGGTTCCTTTTTTAACCATACAGCAGGGGATCAGCAGGGATATTACACCAGGAAGGTTCATTCTCGGCGTGGGTGTGACAAAATAGCGGTTTTACTTAGTCACCCTAAAGCCAGCATGTGGAGAGCCCGATGCGGGATCGCAATTTTGATGACATTGCAGAGAAGTTTTCCCGTAACATTTACGGCACCACCAAAGGTCAGCTTCGTCAGACGATCCTCTGGCAGGATCTGGACAAACTTCTTGCCGACTACGCGGGCCAAACGTTGCGTGTGCTTGATGCGGGTGGCGGAGAAGGGCAGACAGCCATTCTGATGGCGCAGCGGGGCCATCACGTCACCTTGTGCGATCTTTCTGCTGAGATGGTGGCGCGAGCGCAACGGGCGGCAGAAGAGCAAGGTGTGAGCGACAACATGCATTTTATACATTGTGCCGCTCAGGACATCCCACAGCATTTGGATTCTCAGGTTGATCTGATATTGTTTCATGCTGTGCTGGAATGGGTGGCCGATCCGCAAGCCGTCTTAAAAACATTGTGGTCGATGTTACGCCCGGGCGGTGCTTTATCGCTGATGTTCTACAATGCAAACGGTCTGTTGATGCGTAATGTGTTGGTCGGTAATTTCGGCTATGTACAGCAGGGAATGTATAAAAAGAAACGGCGCACGTTGTCTCCCGATTTTCCGCGCGACCCTCAGCAGGTCTATGGCTGGCTGGAGGAGATTGGCTGGGAGATAACCGGTAAAACGGGCGTGAGGGTGTTTCATGATTATCTGCGTGATAAACAAAAACAGCATGACTGTTTTGATGCTTTAACAGAAATAGAAACACGTTATTGCCGCCAGGAACCGTATATCAGCCTTGGGCGCTATATTCATGTCACCGCGATTAAACGTCCGGCCCGAGCCGCAGATGCAAGGATAACCTATGAGTGAATTTTCCCAGACAGTCCCCGAACTGGTTGCCTGGGCCAGAAAAAATGACTTCTCCATCTCTCTGCCGGTAGACAGACTTTCGTTCCTGCTGGCGGTCGCCACGTTGAACGGTGAGCGACTTGACGGTGAGATGAGTGAAGGTGAACTGGTGGATGCGTTCCGCCATGTGAGTGATGCGTTTGAGCAAACCAGCGAAACCATCGGCGTCCGCGCCAACAACGCGATCAACGATATGGTGCGTCAACGTCTGCTGAACCGCTTTACCAGCGAGCAGGCTGAAGGCAACGCCATTTACCGTTTAACGCCGCTCGGGATTGGCATCACAGATTACTATATTCGTCAGCGCGAATTCTCTACGCTACGTCTTTCTATGCAGCTGTCAATTGTGGCAGGCGAACTGAAGCGCGCGGCGGATGCGGCAGCGGAAGGTGGTGATGAGTTCCACTGGCATCGCAACGTCTATGCGCCATTGAAATACTCGGTGGCGGAGATTTTCGACAGTATCGATCTGACCCAGCGCATCATGGATGAACAGCAGCAGCAGGTAAAAGACGACATCGCACAGTTGCTAAACAAAGACTGGCGGGCGGCGATTTCCAGCTGTGAAATGCTGCTGTCTGAAACATCTGGTACGCTGCGTGAGCTGCAAGATACGCTGGAAGCGGCAGGGGATAAGCTGCAGGCTAACCTGTTACGCATCCAGGACGCCACGATGACGCATGACGATTTGCATTTTGTCGATCGGCTGGTGTTTGATTTACAAAGCAAGCTCGACCGCATTATTAGCTGGGGCCAGCAGTCAATTGACTTGTGGATCGGCTACGATCGTCACGTGCATAAATTTATCCGTACCGCGATCGACATGGATAAAAACCGCGTCTTCGCCCAGCGTCTGCGCCAGTCCGTGCAGACCTACTTTGACGACCCATGGGCGCTGACCTATGCCAACGCCGATCGTCTGCTGGATATGCGTGACGAGGAGATGGTGCTGCGTGACGAAGAGGTCACCGGTGAACTTCCGGAAGACCTGGAATATGAAGAATTTAACGAGATCCGTGAGCAGTTGGCGGCGATCATCGAAGAACAGCTGGCTATCTACAAATCCAGACAAACACCACTGGATCTCGGTTTGGTAGTGCGCGAGTATCTGGCGCAATACCCACGTGCGCGTCATTTCGACGTCGCGCGTATTGTTATCGATCAGGCGGTACGCCTTGGCGTAGCGCAAGCAGACTTCACCGGACTGCCAGCCAAATGGCAGCCGATTAATGATTACGGAGCCAAGGTACAGGCGCATGTCATTGACAAATATTGAACAAGTGATGCCGGTAAAGCTGGCGCAGGCGCTGGCGAATCCGTTATTTCCGGCACTGGATAGTGCCTTACGTTCGGGCCGCCATATCGGTCTGGATGAACTGGATAATCATGCCTTCCTGATGGATTTTCAGGAATATTTTGAAGAGTTTTACAGCCGCTATAACGTGGAATTGATCCGTGCGCCGGAAGGGTTCTTCTACCTTCGTCCGCGTTCAACGACGCTCATTCCGCGTTCGGTCCTGTCTGAACTGGACATGATGGTGGGTAAAATTCTTTGCTATCTCTATCTCAGCCCGGAACGCCTGGCGAACGAAGGGATTTTTACCCAGCAAGAGCTGTACGACGAGCTGCTAACGCTGGCAGATGAAGCGAAGTTACTGAAGCTGGTGAACAACCGTTCAACCGGTTCTGACGTTGACCGCCAGAAGCTACAGGAAAAAGTGCGTTCTTCGCTCAACCGCTTGCGCCGCTTAGGCATGGTGTGGTTTCTGGGCCACGACAGCAGCAAATTCCGTATTACGGAATCTGTCTTCCGCTTTGGTGCGGATGTGCGTAGCGGTGACGATCCGCGTGAAGCACAGCGTCGCTTAATTCGTGATGGTGAAGCGATGGCGGTCGAGAACCGTCTGCAGCTCAACGATGAGCCCGAAGAGAATCAGCCGGACAGTGGAGAAGAAGAATAATGATTGAACGCGGTAAATTTCGCTCACTTACGCTGATTAACTGGAATGGTTTTTTTGCCCGTACGTTTGATCTCGATGAGCTGGTCACCACGCTGTCCGGTGGTAACGGTGCGGGTAAATCCACCACCATGGCGGCATTTGTTACGGCGCTCATTCCGGACTTAACCCTGCTGCATTTCCGTAACACCACCGAAGCCGGTGCAACCAGCGGTTCACGTGATAAAGGCCTGCACGGTAAGCTGAAAGCAGGGGTTTGTTATTCAATGCTCGACGTCCTCAACTCGCGTCATCAGCGCGTGGTCGTGGGGGTGCGTCTGCAACAGGTTGCTGGTCGCGATCGCAAAGTGGATATCAAACCGTTTGCCATTCAGGGGCTGCCGATGTCGGTACAGCCAACCCAACTGGTGACGGAAACGCTGAACGAACGCCAGGCGCGCGTACTGTCTCTACCTGAGCTGAAAGAGAAGCTTGATGAGATGGAAGGCGTGCAGTTTAAGCAGTTCAACTCAATAACCGATTATCACTCATTGATGTTCGATCTGGGCATCATTGCCCGTCGTCTGCGCTCTGCGTCCGATCGTAGTAAATTCTACCGTCTGATTGAAGCCTCGCTGTACGGCGGGATCTCCAGCGCCATTACCCGTTCACTGCGTGACTACCTGCTGCCGGAAAACAGCGGCGTACGTAAAGCGTTCCAGGATATGGAAGCCGCGCTGCGTGAAAACCGTATGACGCTGGAAGCGATTCGCGTAACGCAGTCTGACCGCGACCTGTTTAAGCATTTAATCAGTGAAGCGACCAACTATGTGGCCGCAGATTATATGCGCCACGCCAATGAACGTCGTATCCATCTGGATAAAGCACTGGAATATCGTCGTGAACTGTATACATCTCGCAAGCAACTGGCGGCAGAGCAGTACAAACACGTGGATATGGCGCGTGAACTGGGTGAGCACAACGGTGCGGAAGGCGATCTGGAAGCTGATTACCAGGCCGCGAGCGATCACCTGAATCTGGTGCAAACCGCGCTGCGTCAGCAGGAAAAAATTGAACGCTACGAGGCGGATCTCGAAGAATTGCAGGTCCGTCTTGAAGAACAAAACGAGGTGGTCGCGGAAGCCGTTGACCGCCAGGATGAAAACGAAGCCCGCGCAGAAGCCGCTGAGCTGGAAGTGGATGAGCTGAAAAGCCAGCTTGCCGATTACCAGCAAGCGCTGGACGTCCAGCAAACGCGAGCCATTCAGTATACCCAGGCGATCCAGGCCCTAAACCGGGCGAAAGAGCTCTGTCACTTACCGGACCTGACAGCCGACAGCGCCGCCGAATGGCTGGAGACTTTCCAGGCCAAAGAGCAGGAAGCCACTGAAAAGCTGCTGACGCTAGAACAAAAAATGAGCGTGGCGCAAACCGCGCATAGCCAGTTCGAACAGGCTTATCAGTTGGTGGCGGCTATCAACGGCCCGCTGGCGCGCGGTGAAGCCTGGAGCGTGGCGCGTGAACTGCTGCGCGAAGGCGTGGAACAGCGCCACCTGGCAGAACAGGTTCAGCCGTTGCGTATGCGACTGAGCGAACTGGAGCAGCGTCTGCGCGAACAGCAGGATGCCGAGCGTCTGCTGGCCGAATTCTGCAAGCGTCAGGGTAAACAGTTCGATATCGATGAGCTGGAAGCGCTGCACCAGGAGCTGGAAGCGCGCATCGCCGCCTTGTCGGACAGCGTCTCGTCTGCCAGCGAACAGCGTATGACGCTGCGTCAGGAGCAGGAACAGCTGCAATCCCGTATTCAGCATTTGATGAAGCGGGCACCTGTCTGGCTGGCTGCGCAAAATAGCCTGAATCAGCTTAGCGAGCAGTGTGGCGAAGAGTTTACCTCCAGCCAGGACGTGACCGAGTATCTGCAACAATTGCTGGAGCGCGAGCGTGAGGCCATTGTTGAGCGTGATGAAGTCGGTGCACGTAAAAATGCAGTTGATGAAGAGATTGAACGTTTAAGTCAGCCGGGCGGGGCGGAAGATCAGCGTCTGAACGCGCTGGCGGAACGCTTTGGCGGCGTACTGCTGTCAGAAATTTATGATGACGTTAGCCTTGAAGATGCACCGTACTTCTCTGCGCTATACGGTCCTTCGCGTCATGCCATTGTGGTACCGGATCTGTCGCTGATTACCGAACAGCTTGAAGGGCTGACGGATTGCCCGGAAGATCTCTATTTCATCGAAGGGGATCCGCAGTCGTTTGATGACAGCGTCTTCAGCGTTGATGAACTGGAAAATGCGGTGGTGGTGAAAACTGCCGAGCGTCAGTGGCGTTATTCTCGCTTCCCGACGGTGCCTATTTTTGGGCGTGCAGCACGTGAAAGCCGTATCGAAACCCTGCATGCCGAGCGTGAAGGGCTGTCTGAACGTTTCGCCACGCTCTCCTTTGACGTCCAGAAAACCCAACGTCTGCATCAGGCGTTCAGTCGCTTTATCGGCAGCCATCTGTCGGTGGCGTTTGAAGCCGATCCAGAAGCGGAAATTCGCCAACTGAATAGCCGTCGCGTTGAACTGGAACGTGCGCTGACCAATCATGAAAATGATAACCAGCAAAGCCGTATGCAGTTTGAACAGGCGAAAGATGGCGTCTCTGCGCTGAACCGCCTGCTGCCGCGCTTGAAT
>NZ_SZWU01000020.1:132918-135162 GCF_005280935.1 Citrobacter sp. wls757
TGATACGCTAGCCGATCGCGTAGACGAAATTCGCGAGCGTCTGGATGAAGCTCAGGAAGCCGCGCGTTTTGTACAGCAACATGGCAATCAGTTGGCGAAACTGGAACCTATCGTTTCGGTTCTGCAAAATGACCCTGAGCAGTTTGAACAGCTGAAGGAAGACTATGCGTATTCCCAGCAGATGCAGCGCGATGCGCGTCAGCAGGCTTTTGCGCTGACCGAAGTCGTACAGCGTCGGGCGCACTTTAGTTATTCCGACTCAGCCGAAATGCTGAGCGGCAATAGCGATCTGAACGAAAAATTGCGTGAACGCCTGGAACAGGCGGAAGCCGAACGTACCCGCGCTCGTGAAGCGCTGCGCAGCCACGCCGCACAGTTAAGCCAGTACAACCAGGTCATGGCATCGCTGAAAAGCTCTTTTGACACCAAAAAAGAGCTGCTGAACGATTTACAACGTGAACTGCAGGATATTGGCGTTCGTGCGGACAGCGGTGCCGAAGAGCGCGCGCGTATCCGTCGTGACGAACTGCATGCACAACTCAGCAACAACCGTGCACGCCGCAACCAACTTGAGAAAGCACTGACCTTCTGCGAAGCGGAGATGGAAAACCTGACCCGCAGACTGCGCAAGCTGGAACGTGATTATCATGAAATGCGCGAGCAGGTAGTCACCGCCAAAGCCGGCTGGTGTGCAGTCATGCGGATGGTGAAAGATAACGGTGTGGAACGGCGTCTGCACCGTCGCGAGTTGGCCTATCTTTCCGGTGACGAACTGCGTTCGATGTCGGATAAGGCGCTCGGTGCGCTACGTCTGGCGGTTGCGGATAACGAGCACCTGCGCGATGTGTTGCGTCTGTCTGAAGATCCAAAACGTCCAGAGCGCAAGATTCAGTTCTTCGTCGCGGTTTACCAGCATCTGCGTGAACGTATTCGCCAGGATATTATTCGTACCGATGATCCGGTTGAAGCCATTGAACAGATGGAGATTGAGCTGAGCCGTCTGACGGAAGAGTTAACCTCACGCGAACAGAAGCTGGCGATCAGCTCACGCAGCGTGGCGAACATTATTCGTAAGACCATTCAGCGTGAACAGAACCGTATTCGCATGCTGAACCAGGGGCTGCAAAGCGTGTCGTTTGGCCAGGTCAACAGCGTTCGCCTGAACGTCAATGTGCGTGAAACACATGCTACCTTGCTGGACGTACTTTCAGAGCAGCATGAACAGCATCAGGATCTGTTTAACAGCAATCGCCTGACCTTCTCAGAAGCGCTGGCGAAGCTGTATCAGCGTCTGAATCCGCAGATAGACATGGGGCAACGTACGCCACAAACCATTGGTGAAGAGCTGCTGGATTACCGTAACTATCTGGAAATGGAAGTTGAGGTTAACCGTGGCTCTGACGGCTGGCTGCGTGCTGAGTCTGGTGCGTTGTCAACGGGTGAAGCGATCGGGACCGGGATGTCTATTCTGGTGATGGTGGTGCAAAGCTGGGAAGATGAAGGCCGCAGATTGCGCGGGAAAGATATCTCTCCTTGCCGCCTGCTGTTCCTTGATGAAGCTGCACGACTCGATGCGCGTTCTATTGCGACCTTGTTTGAGCTGTGTGAGCGTTTGCAGATGCAGCTGATTATCGCTGCGCCGGAAAACATCAGCCCAGAGAAAGGCACCACCTATAAACTGGTGCGTAAAGTCTTCCAGAACACCGAACACGTTCACGTGGTGGGGCTGCGCGGATTTGCGCCTCAGTTACCGGAACCACTGCCGGGGACTGAAGATGCCTCCTCGCAGGCAAGCTAAGCAAAAAGGCGGCTACATGGCTAATACTCATCAGTTAAGCATGTATGATGAACATGTGATTCTTGCTCAGGGTTCCGTTCACCTCAGCGATGTCATTTCTCTGAAGCGCAGATACCTGTGAACGTGCAAGGGAGGCTCACCGCCACCTCCCTTGCAACCCAGACTCCCGGCGGGAAAATCGTCGCTGCGCGAGTTATTCGTCTTATTCCGTCTGCCTGTCGGGTCGGGGCCGAGCCTGCATCCATGCAGGCCATCCCCTCTGCCCGCATCCCTGCGGGCAGTCCCGGACAGACGTCAACGCCTCATCGATTTTCAGCCGGACCGGAGTCATTGCTTCAATGCCCTGACTTCCAGTAAAAGCTGTTTTGCTGTTTAAACAAAAAAACGCAGATGGTCAGGTGTGGGCTGGTCTGGCTGAAAATTGCCGACGTGTTTCCGTAAGGCCG
>NZ_SZWU01000020.1:135172-155320 GCF_005280935.1 Citrobacter sp. wls757
GTCAACGCCTCATCGATTTTCAGCCGGACAGGGGTCATCGCTTCAATGCCCTGACTTTCAGTAAAAGCTGTTTTGCTGTTTAAACAAAAACGCAGATGGTCAGGCGTGGCTGGTCCGGCTGAAAATTGCCGACGTGTTTCCGTAAGGCCGGGAGAGCCAGCATGGATGCTGGCTCAGGGCGCGCTTTGCAGGGACGCTTCCTCGCGCCCTGCCCGGTAGCCAGGAGGAATAAGCGGAGGGTATTGCGTAGCAACAATTTTCCCGCCGGGAGCCGGGATTGTAAAGGGCGTGGCGGAGAACGCCCTTTACACGTTCACGGGAATCCGTGTTTCAGAGAAACAATGAGCATGAGGTGAACGGAACTCTATCTCCGGGATAGCATGTTCTTTACCTCCGCCAGTTTACTGAAACTGAGGCGCTAACTGACTGGCATTACTCCCGTACGTGGGAGCCATTTTTATAACAAGCTTATTGCTTACGCGTTCAACAGTTGCTCAGCCGTTGCCTTCACGCTTGCCAGCAGGACTTTAACATCCTCCAGACATACCGTCGGATTGAGCAGCGTTAGCTTCAGGCAGGTGACACCATCTGCTTCGGTCACGCCGACGTTGGCGCTACCTGAAGCCAGAAGAACGTCGCCAATACGCTGGTTCAGCAGCGCGACAAATGCCACGTCGTCACTTTGCGGGCGGAAGCGGAACAGCACGCTTGCCAGCTGCGGCTCCATCACCAGTTCAAGATGCGGCTGGGTTTTGACAAACTCAGCAACATCACGCGCCAGCGTCACACCGTTATCAATGATCTCGGCATACTGCTTTTTGCCCAGCGCTTCGAGGCCCATCCACAGCTTCAGCGCATCGAAACGACGCGTGGTCTGCAGCGACTTCGATACCAGGTTTGGTACGCCAGCCTCTTCATCGAAATCAGAGTTCAGGTACGCTGCCTGGTAACGCATCAGCTCGTAGTGGCGCGCATCTTTTAACAGGAACGCACCGCAACTGATGGTCTGGAAGAACTGCTTGTGGAAATCCAGCGTCACGGAATCTGCCAGTTCAAGGCCGTTCAGGAAGTCACGGTACTTATCAGAAAGCAGTAACGCCCCGCCCCATGCCGCATCCACGTGCATCCAGATCTGATGTTCTGCAGCCAGCGCTGCAATATCCGCTAACGGATCGATTGCGCCCGCATCGGTAGTACCGGCAGTGGCGACGATTGCCATCACCTGCTCACCGTTGGCTTTCGCCTGGGCCAGCTTGTCTTTCAGGTCAGCCAGATCCATGCGTGAAAACGCATCGGTCTTCACCTGGGTGACGGAACGGTAGCCCAGCCCCATCAGCGCCATGTTCTTCTGCACGGAGAAGTGCGCGCTTTCAGAGCAGAACACTTTGATTTTACTCAGATCACCGGTCAGACCATCCTGCTGAATGGAGTGCCCCTGGCGAGCGAAGAAAGCATCACGCGCCAGCATCAGGCCCATCAGGTTACTCTGCGTACCGCCGCTGGTGAATACGCCCGCATCGCCTGTCGGGTATCCAACCTGCTCACGCAACCACTCGATCAGCTTGATCTCAATGATGGTGGCCGACGGGCTCTGGTCCCAGGAGTCCATACTCTGGTTGGTGGCGTTGATCAGCACTTCCGCCGCCTGGCTAATTACCAGGCTCGGGCAGTGCAGATGCGCCACGCACTGCGCATGGTGAACCAACAAGCTGTCTTTGAGAAAGTATTCAACCGCACGCTCAATAGCGGCCTGGTTGCCCAGGCCCTGAGACGTAAAATTCAGGTTGATACGTTCACGCAGTTGCTCAACGGTTTTACCCTGATACATCTCAGGCTGCTTCAACCATTCAACGACCGCTTGCGTACTCTGCTCGATAGCGTCCTGATAAGCTGCAATGCTTTGCGCCGAGCCGGACAGAATCGGGTTTACGTCTGACATTCGATCCAACTCCGTTTAAACCGGCTTCACGCCAGCGCCCAGCAGGGCGTTTTCGAATTTATCGAGGAAGATTTCCAGCTCAGCGTTGGTGATCAGCAGTGACGGCAGCAGGCGCAGCACGCACCCGTTGCGGCCACCACGCTCCAGAATCAGCCCATTTTCGAAGCATTTTTTCTGCAGCAACGCGGACAGCTCGCCATCGGCCGGGTAGCAGCCCATGTGATCCTGTGCTTCGTTCGGCTTCACGATTTCCAGGCCGATCATCAGACCCAGACCGCGCACCTGGCCAATAACCGGGTAGCGTTTCTGCAGGTCAGCCAGTTTGCCTTTCAGCCACTCGCCCTGGGCAGCAACTTTATCGGCAATCTTGTCATCTTTGAGGATCTTCAGCGTTGTCAGACCGGTCGCCATCGCCAACTGGTTGCCGCGGAAAGTACCAGTGTGGTGGCCCGGAGCCCACGCATCGAACTGCTTTTTAATGCCCAGCACCGCCAATGGCAGACCGCCGCCAACCGCTTTGGACATCACGATGATATCTGGCTCAATACCGGCATGTTCGAAGGCGAACAGTTTACCGGTACGTGCAAAGCCCGCCTGAACTTCATCGATGATCAGCAGAATGCCATGTTCCTGCGTCACTTTACGAATGCGTTGCAGCCACTCGACCGGAGCCGGATTCACGCCACCTTCACCCTGCACCGCTTCAAGGATCACGGCAGCCGGTTTACGCACGCCGCTTTCAACGTCGTTGATCAGGTTTTCGAAGTAGTAGGTTAATGCTTTAACGCCAGCGTCGCCGCCGATACCCAGCGGGCAACGGTACTGATGCGGATACGGCATAAACTGCACTTCCGCCATCATGTTGCTGACCGCTTCTTTCGGCGACAGGTTGCCGGTCACGGACAGCGCGCCGTGGGTCATCCCGTGGTAGCCACCGGAGAAACTGATGATGCTGGAACGGCCGGTGACTTTCTTCGCCAGCTTCAGCGCCGCTTCAACAGCATCAGCGCCGGACGGACCGGTGAACTGCAGGCAATATTCTTTGCCCTGACCCGGTAATAAAGAAAGTAAATATGATGAGAATTCATCTTTTAACGGCGTGGTAAGGTCAAGCGTATGTAACGGTAAGCCGCTTGTGATGACACTTTGAATGCTCTGCAGCACTTCAGGATGGTTATGACCAAGCGCCAGGGTTCCGGCACCTGCCAGGCAATCAAGATATTGATTATTTTCTACATCAGTAATCCAGACGCCCTGCGCTTTAGCGATCGCTAATGGCAGTTTACGTGGATAGCTGCGGACATTAGATTCAAACTCAGCCTGTCTTGCTAAAAAGGTATCATTGCTCTGCGGTAATGAATTAGCACTTAAAGTATCAATACGGACTTTATCCGTCATCATATCACTCCTACAACCAGGTGTAGATTAACGCCTGATTGAATAAATGGTTATAAGGATTACCTGTAAAAAAGCGCGGCTAATATATGTTGTTTTAGCTTAGGACTCAATCATTTATTTTTCGGCATTAAAAATAACAACTTTCCCCTTTAAATTCAAAGCGTAACAACTATTTACCATTACTAAATCCTAAAGAAATATATCTATTTAATTAACAATGTTGTAGCTAATTGCAACGCAGACAATCTAATAAAAACCATGGGATTTTCGTGTTTTTATTATTTTTTTACACGTTTTTACCATTAATGATGCTCGCGACATCTTGTGATGACATGATTTTTCACTTATTTGTCGATAAATCGAATAAAAAAGTCGATCCCTAAATATAAATCACTTAGTATGGCGCGCTTATTTGCAGGCTATGTAGATAAAATTAATGCGCAGCACCCGATAACGCGTACAGGCGACACGCGTTATCGACAACAGGTATTCCCTGGGTTGTCAGCAGAAATGTTCGCGGGCGGACATTTCGTAAGGCGAACGTCGTTCCCTTATGCCGAGAATGAAAATTTTCTAGCCATACTTTTATGGCGCCCTGATATGAGATTGTTATGACTCGCATTTATCCACCATCCGTCGTTGCCAAATTTGGCGGCACCAGCGTCGCTGATTTTGATGCGATGAACCGCAGCGCCAGCATTGTCCTTGCTGATCAAGATGTCCGTTTAGTCGTTTTGTCTGCTTCTGCAGGCGTGACAAACTTACTGGTTGAGCTTTCTGAAGGTCTGGAAACACATCAACAATTAGATAAGATTGAGACTTTACGCGCCATCCAATACAACATTATTTCCCGCCTGAAGCAGCCGTCCGTTATCAGCACGGAAATCGATAATCTTCTAAACAATATACGTCGTCTTGCACAAACGGCGATGGTTTCGCCGTCTGATGCGTTAAGCGATGAATTAGTCAGCCATGGCGAGCTGATGTCCTCGCTACTGTTTACTGAAGTCTTACGTGAACGGCATGCCGAGGCCGGGTGGTTTGACGCCCGCAGCGTGATGCGTACTAACTCGAACTTCGGCTGTGCCGAACCTGAGCTTGGCACACTACACCACCAGGTGGAGACTCACCTGCGCCCTCGTCTTGAGCAAGCGATTATGGTGACTCAGGGATTTATCGGGCGTGATGCCGCAGGGCACACCACAACGCTTGGACGCGGCGGTAGTGATTACACGGCTACGCTTCTCGGTGAGGCGCTTCACGCCACACGCGTTGACATCTGGACCGACGTCGCAGGGATCTACACCACCGACCCACGCATTGCGCCGCGGGCCAAACGAATCGACCATATCTCATTTTCCGAGGCCAGCGATATGGCCGCCTACGGTGCGAAGGTCCTCCACCCGGCGACACTGCTCCCGGCAATGCGTAAAAGCATTCCGGTCTTTGTTGGCTCAAGTAAGGATACTGCCGCCGGAGGTACGCTGGTGCACAACACCACCGATAATCCACCTCGCTATCGTGCGCTCGCCGTGCGTCGTAAACAGACGCTGTTGCGGTTACACAGCCTGGAGGCGCAACCTTCCTGTTCTTTCCTGGCGCAGTCCTTCGCCATTTTAGCTCGCCATGCGGTCACGGTGGATTTGGTTACAACCTCAGAGAATAGTATTGCGCTGGCGCTGGACGCCACTCATGCAACCTCAGGTGAAGACCATGTGCTGACCACCGCATTGTTTACCGCCTTGTCCTCCCACTGTCGTGTGGAAGTGGAAACCGGGCTGGCGCTGGTCACTTTGGTGGGGAATCAACTCACACAGGCTGCGGGAGTTTGCAAAGACGTTTTTGCCTGGCTTGAAGAGCATACGGTACGAATGATTTGCCATGGGGCGTCAAACGACAACCTGAGTATCCTGTTGCCGGCTGACAATGCAGACAGCGCGATCAAAGCGTTACATTATCGGTTATTCGAATAACGCTTCTTTGTAGTATGCCACCAAAGGTAGAAGTCGTTTAATCCAGTACTGACGAACAAGCAGAGCCCTGGTTTTTAAACCAGGACTTTGTGTTCAAACAACTGCACTCCGAGTTGGGAGAGCTATTTAGTTATGCCGATGATTGGTATCACCGCGACGGCAGCGTTTGTCATAGTGGCGCACCCACCAGTAACGATCGCTGATTTGTTCGTGCCCCCCCACTCTGGCACCCGCCAACCAGAGGACACCACCAACAAAAATACTGAGCACGGCACCATGTGCGAAAAACTGTGGCAGATTAAATTGCGGCAGTTGGTTTAAAATAGAGTAACCAACACCACCCACCATCACCACCAACCCTAAAGCCATGAGCACGTTACCGAGTAACGAAGCGTTTTTGCGTTTCATGTGTCACCTCCGGAACTTTGGGTTGTTACAGGGAATACCCCTAATCCTTATGTGTAAAGTATAGACAACACTGCCGTTCGCAAGTGCGGGAGCGATCACAATTACAAACACTCATGCAACAAAACTTTACAAATAAGCCACTGAACACACTCATTTTCTAATAGTCCATTTGTGCAATTATTCAGCTTTTGGCGATAAGCACGCAGTTTTTTGTCAACAGCAGCGTCAGACAGTAAACTACACGTCGTTTATCGAAACACTCAGGACAAAACACGTGGCGATTAAATTGATTGTCGGCCTGGCAAACCCCGGCGCAGAGTATGCGGCAACGCGACACAATGCAGGCGCATGGTATGTCGATCTGCTGGCAGAAAGATTACGCGCTCCCCTGCGCGATGAGCCGAAATTCTTCGGCTACACCTCCAGAGTTACGCTTGAAGGTGAAGACGTCCGTCTGCTGGTGCCAACCACATTTATGAATCTGAGCGGCAAGGCTGTCGGTGCGATGGCCAGTTTTTATCGTATTAACCCCGATGAAATTTTGGTCGCACACGATGAGTTAGACCTGCCCCCTGGCGTGGCCAAATTTAAGCTTGGCGGCGGTCATGGCGGACATAATGGCCTGAAAGACATCATTAGTAAGTTAGGTAATAACCCCAACTTTCATCGTTTACGCGTTGGAATTGGCCATCCGGGCGATAAAAACAAAGTTGTCGGATTTGTTTTAGGCAAACCGCCTGTTTCAGAACAGAAGTTAATTGATGAAGCAATTGACGAAGCGGCACGTTGTACCGAGATTTTGTTCAAAGATGGCCTGACCAAAGCAACGAGCCGGTTACACACCTTTAAAGCGCAATAAGCAGCGATGTGCGGCATTTTTCTCGCGTGCTGTGTATAATAGGCAAAGTTATTTACATTTCTACAATCTGTTTTCCATAACAGGTTGAATATCAAAAGATTAAGGTGATTTAAACATGGGATTCAAATGCGGTATCGTCGGTTTGCCAAACGTAGGCAAATCCACCCTGTTCAACGCGCTCACAAAAGCGGGTATTGAAGCGGCAAACTTCCCGTTCTGTACTATCGAGCCGAACACCGGTGTTGTCCCGATGCCCGATCCGCGTCTGGATCAGCTGGCCGAAATCGTCAAACCGCAGCGTATCCTGCCAACAACGATGGAATTCGTCGACATCGCCGGTCTGGTAAAAGGCGCGTCCAAAGGTGAAGGCCTGGGTAACCAATTCCTGACCAACATCCGTGAAACCGAAGCTATCGGCCACGTGGTGCGTTGCTTTGAAAACGACAACATCATCCACGTTAATAACAAAGTGGATCCGGCTGATGACATTGAAGTTATCAATACCGAGCTGGCGTTGTCCGACCTCGACACCTGTGAGCGCGCTATCCATCGCGTACAGAAAAAGGCCAAAGGCGGCGACAAAGACGCTAAAGCAGAACTGGCTGCGCTGGAAAAATGCCTGCCACAGCTGGAAAACGCTGGCATGCTGCGCGCACTGAAAACGCTGACTGACGAAGACAAAGCGGCCATCAAATACCTGAGTTTCCTGACGCTGAAGCCAACAATGTACATCGCTAACGTCAACGAAGACGGTTTTGAAAATAACCCGTACCTCGATAAAGTGCGCGAAATCGCGGCTGCCGAAGGTTCTGTTGTGGTTGCCGTTTGCGCTGCCGTTGAAGCTGACATCGCAGAACTTGATGATGCTGACCGTGAAGAATTCATGGCTGAAATGGGTCTGGAAGAGCCGGGCCTGAACCGCGTTATCCGTGCTGGCTACGAATTGCTGAACCTGCAGACCTACTTCACTGCTGGCGTGAAAGAAGTCCGTGCATGGACCATTCCTGTCGGTGCCACGGCTCCGCAGGCAGCCGGTAAAATCCATACCGACTTCGAGAAAGGCTTTATCCGCGCACAAACCATCGCGTTTGAAGATTTCATCACCTATAAAGGTGAGCAAGGTGCGAAAGAAGCTGGGAAAATGCGTGCCGAAGGTAAGGACTATAT
The DNA here is from genome assembly GCF_005280935.1 of Citrobacter sp. wls757. NCBI lineage: Bacteria > Pseudomonadati > Pseudomonadota > Gammaproteobacteria > Enterobacterales > Enterobacteriaceae > Citrobacter > Citrobacter sp. wls757. The sequence continues at coordinate 142,917 of NZ_SZWU01000020.1, forward strand.
CGTCAAAGATGGCGATATCATGAACTTCCTGTTCAACGTCTAAATAAAATTTGTTATCTCATGAGGTCTCAACGAATCTCATGAAAATCACAAAACCTATAAAATCCACGCAATTGCGTGGATTTTTGTTTTCACAGCATCTCAACTCATCTCGTCACAGCACCGTCAAAAATAAGTACATATTGACGCTGACCCCTTCGTGAAGCACACCGCCCTACATTTTCTCCAGAATTAAACACGCTTCACGATTAAGCGTAATGAACTCCTGCCAGCTATATTGCTGTCGGTAGTTAAGCTGATACTGCTTTTCTACCTGGCAAATAAGCGGACGTGTTTCATAAATCGCGCACAGCTTTGTCTCCATCTGATAGTGACGACAAATGCCGTCACCGCGATCAAGAAATTGCGTTTCACTGGCGCGATCGACGTGGCGACAACAAGCGCCACACTGGTTACAGGGAAACGCGGGCGTGAGCGTCATAGCTTACTTAACCAGCTACGCACAGAACGGGTATTCCCTGCTTCAAACGGTAGCGCAATATTTCGGCGCTCAACCTCTGCACGCAGCAACAAACCACGCTCAATTTCACTGTTCACCGCGTTAAGATGCAGCGAGAAACGCGATAACGCTGACGTATCAATAGCAAACTCTAACGCCGAAAGCTCCAGTAGATAACGATCGAGTTCAGCATTCACCTGTTGATAATACTCTAGTGCTTTCTGATACTTATCTTTAAACGTATCCAGAAACGCCCAGACCTTTTTCATCAATGCACTGTGTTCCAGGAAGTAGTTCATTACCAGCGTCAGAATACCTGTCGCCAGCGCACCGCAGAAAGCGGCCAGTTCCGGACCAAAAGGAAAGACGAGCATCTTGGCTAAAGCTTCGTTAACCACCACACCAGCAGCCACGGCAACACCCGCAGCCACCAGCTTGCTTACCGCTTTAGCGAGCTGCCCCGGTGCTAACCCTTCAGGGTTAAAGACCATAACTTTAAAGGCCTGTACCAAATTGTTCCACATCTCACGAATCAGGCGCACCATCATCTTCTTAGTCGTAAAGAAGATATTGAACAGCGTCGTTGTAATGCTGGAGAGCACGCCACCGATGGCACCGTCTTTAAAGGACGTCAGGAAAGTGCTGAATTTACCCTGCACTCGCTGCCAGACTGCGCGTAATGCCTCCGCCGCATCTTGCAGGAAGTCTCCGGCATCGAATGAATGACGATGCTTCTCAAACATCACGGGAATACGCTCACGGAACTCAAACCAGGTCTCTGCCAGAATCAGTCCCAACATCTGCCGCGTTCCCATGCGAAACGCATTGTTCATTGTGGCGGTGGCGACATTCTTCGCAAACTTACTGCTGGTATAATATTCCTGATTGATCGTACTGTTGTATTTTGCCCGCGCCTTTTTGTCGGCCTCTTTCATCCGTTCAAAATCGGCGGCGGCTTTATTTTCCAGCTTATTCAGCTGTTTTTGCTCTTGCTCGGAAAGCGTTGGCTGGCTGCGTAAACGGGCAATTTCCTGCGTGGTCACAGCATGCTGTTCTTGTAGCGTTTGCACGAAGGCATCCATCGTTTTCGCCTTCTTCGCCTTATTCAGCGACTCATTCGTGAAGGTCAGATTTGATGAATCATTAGCCAGATCGGCACCATCACATTCGGCAAGGATACGCCCAGGATCGTTGTGAATTTCATGGGCGGCAATAATATGGTCGAGGTTCTTTTTATCATTAGCCGCAAATTTCTCACCGGTGTAGGTATCGGTCAACGTACCGGCCTCGTGCGCCTTTTTTCCCGCCCGGTTGGTGGCAATGTAGTTTTCGTGGCTATGGTAATGATGAGAATCATACCCTTCACGTTGCTCGTACCGTTGACGCTCGGCATCGGTGGCATACACTCCCTCGCGAGCGTTATGAATGGTATTCACATCGCCGCCGTGTTTATCCTCCAGCAAGAGAAAATCCAACCCAAAAGAGGTGGTCAGACTCTTAACCACCGTCTGATGTAACTCTTCACCCCAGTCAAACCTGGCTGTGTTCATTGTGCTCGCCCATAGCAATGCCGGGCAGATTCGCCCGGCGCGTCGATTAAATACGAGAAGAAAATGCGTCAAACTCAGAAGCAGAAACCGCCAGTTTTTCGTCCAGAATCTCTTTGTTCAGCAGGTTCATACCGTTGCTGTCGGTCTGCAGTTGGATCACGCCATCTTCGATAACGGCTTCACCGTTTTCCTGCGTCACCGGCTTGAACAGCGGCGTGGTGATCACGTCGGTCATGATGGCGGCTAATTCATAACCATGGTCGATAATCGCCATGATCTCTTCCGACTCACTAATCTCGGTGGTTATATTCTTCTCATGACGTTCAACAATGATGGCATGCATCGCTTTCAGCGGTTCAAAGTAGTGTTGAACAAAGACGCTATGCATACGGGTTATTGATTCATAAATGCTATTTACATACTGCTGCACCTTCGTCAACTGCGCTTCAGCCGCATTCATTTTTTCCACCGCAGCTGTCACTTCACGAGAGCTTTGATAAGCATTGTTAAGCGCCTTTTCGGCATGGCTATCGTAAGCCCAGCCTGCGATAGCAATCAACGGAGCCACTACCGCGCCGCCAAGTACCATCGCACCGCCCGCCATTCCCCAGCCGCCTGCGGCCAGAGAACCGCCGCCGATAGCCGCCATTGTGGCGTTATACGCCGCCGCACCAGACAGGGCGGCAATCGGCGTACCGGTAGACGCTGCGGCAAACGCCATCACGCCGCTGTACACGGCAAAACCAGCGGCAGCACCGGACACCCCGGCACCGACGACTGTCGTCAGGTATTCCGTGGCGGAAATCGCCAGACTCTGAATTTTATTGATGTTGTGCTGCGGTACCTTCAGACGAAGATCTTTATGTCCATCCTTAGCCATACGCGCCAACAGATCGTCGGCAATCGTTTTAAATTCATTGAAATCTTTACCGATCTTCAGTTCTTTTTCACCCAGCTCGGCCAGTTTTTTCGACGTTGTTTCATTCGCCAGATCAAAGCTCTCTTTATGCTTATCAAAGCGACGCTGCGCGCGATCTAAAACATCGTCGGCTTCTGATTTTTTCTGGTAGCCATCATAAGCTTTTTTGCCACCAAACGCCGTTGCCGCTGCCGCGACGCCCAGAATAATGAAAGGTAATGCCATAAATAAAAATCTCCTGTGCAATAAGTCGTTGTTACCCGCTACGCATCACATTCCAGAACAGGAACTGAGTCGCGATCGCCAGTGATATAGTTATGCAGTATGTTGATGACCGTTTTTTTCAACCATTCAGGTTCCAGAATTTCTATATTCGGTAACCAGAATAGAATTAATGGAATAATTTGATTCTGATGTGCTGCCTTGCAAAGCAAAGTCACGCCATCATTCTCTTCACGCACTAATTCTTGCTGAGGCAGTAAATCTCGTCTTGCGAAGTAGCCAGCAATGCTGTGTTTAATACGCACCCGCACCTCAAACGTCTCTTCACTTACCCAAGGATCGCGATGCTCATCAATTAATGACAGTGTGGATGTATCGACCGCAAAATGCTCTTTCCGGATATCCAACCATCGAATTTTACTTAACGAAAAAGACTTTAGCTTTCCGTCCTCGGTCGCCTGCAGATACCAAATATTTTTCTGGTTAACTAATTTATAAGGGTGAACGGTGCGCGTTTTGTCTTTATATAAAATATGACAGACACTGTTTTTCTGAATCGCTTTTTCTAATAAGTTAAAATACTTTCGCAAATCATTTCTGACTGAATGTTCAGGGCGACCAAACTGAACTCTAACATGCTGTTCTACCGCTCGTTTTTCTAAGCTAAGCCAAAAATCCTCATCTCTATCAGGAAAAACCGCGTCGGCGTCGAGCAGCTTTGCCAGTGGGTCATGAAGGGCATAGGCGCTATTATTCTGCGCGCGAATCGGTATCAATCGATACTCTCCTCCACCACACCCCTCAATAAAGGAGGAAAGCATATTAAGATCACGATAGACCGTTCGTTCAGTGATATTAAATTTCTTCATCAACTGATAGCGATTCACAACGCCACAAGTTTGCAGCTCTATTAGGATATCGACTAAACGTTCTGCTGAGCAACTCCTTGCTGAATCAGCCATAAGCACCTACTTTTCTGTTTTCCTGACATGAATTATATATAAAATGCTGACATATCCTGTCAGTGTATCGGCACGCTGATCATTTTTTTTAGAGAAATCGACAATTTATTTGACCATTAGTCGCATTGGACAATTTTTAGGGACAAAAAGCGCTCCTCATCAGGAGTAAATGCCACAGACATGGCGGCCAAAAGACCACCTGCATACATCCTCATCAAACTGGCTAACGGCTATCTCTTCCACTAAGCCAAATTCAACGCTGAGTTTGCAAAGGTGGATTGTCAGGAGAGTTTCTTAATGATGGCCAGTATCGTGGTATGAACGCCAGTATTTGGTTTCTTCACGCTGAGTAAAAAAACATCATCTGCAGAAGGATGTGGACGCGCTGGGAGCTGTTAGTGCTGCTGACTGAGTCGTTGAAACACGAGCTAATTCGTTGTACAACCGGGCTTACCCATTGATTTCATAGTGACAAGGGGCTAATTTGTATCTCATTAAACATGATTATGACCCTCATTAAAGCCAGACTATGAACATCAGCGAAAAAACATATCATCAATTGAAGGCCAAAATCATCGCCAATGAGTTGGTGGGGGCTATCTCAGAAAATGAGCTATGTCAGGAACTTAATGTCAGCCGTACGCCGCTGCGCGAAGCTTTGTTTCGCCTGATGACTGAAGGCTGGATTGAGCCTTCCAAAAATAAAACGAAAACCATTAAACCCATTACGCTCAGTGAAATACGTGATATTTTCCAGATCCGAAAAGACATTGAAATTATGGTATTGAATTTGTCATGGGAGAACCAGGACCCGCAACGGTACCAGACAATTAAAGATAAAATTGAAGTCGGTTTTCATGATTCGAATGTGTCTTTATTACTCGAAGCTGATAACGAGCTACATGAACAAATGCTATCCGATTGCCACAACGCCATTGTGACTAAAACGCTGACCTTCATGTATGACCGGTTACGCATGCTGCGTTCAGACAAAATGAAAAATGATTCAATCATTGATTCATCCAAAGAACATTTGAAAATTTGCGCCGGTATTATTGCCCGCGATATAGAACAAACCCGTGAAGCCATTGCCCATCACGTCAACAACTCCTACAACCGCCTGTTCTCCAGCTTTAAATAGGCTATGCATATAACATGGCCGGTATTTCTACCGGTCATGTGGGAAGTTAAAAATTAGTAGAGCTGTCGGTACAACGCTTTAATCTCTTCAATACAGGTATCTCGAGGGTTTCCACCGGTACAGACGTCCGCCATTGCCGCGGCTGCCAGAGCATCGATATCTTCATATTTCATGCCGATATCGCGCAGTCGGGCGGGAATATTTACGTCTCGGTTAAGCTGTGCCACGGCTTCAACGGCCGCCTGACGCGCCTCTTCGATCGGCATCACCATGGCCTGAGTATTGCCCAAAGCCTGTGCAATTTGGCGATATTTGTCTCCTGTAAACTCGGCGTTGTATGCCATGATATGCGGCAATAGCACTGCATTGGCGACGCCGTGTGGCGTACCATAGAATGCACCCAGAGGATGTGCCATCCCATGCACCAGGCCCAATCCGACATTAGAAAAGCCCATCCCGGCAATATACTGCCCCACCGCCATGCCTTCAGCGTCCTGGGCGATTCCCTGTATCGAACCGCGTAGCGAACGCCCTATCATCTCAATCGCCTTTAAATGAAGCGTATCGGTTAATTCCCATGCCCCTTTCGTAATATATCCTTCGATTGCATGAGTCAGTGCGTCAACACCGGTTGCCGCTTTTAAACTGGGCGGCATGCTGGCCATCATGTCAGCATCAATAATGGCAACGACCGGAATAGCATGAGGATCGTAGCAAACGAACTTACGTCGGTTCTCTACATCGGTAATCACATAGTTAATAGTCACCTCAGCTGCCGTACCCGCGGTCGTTGGAATGGCAATCATCGGTACAGCGGCATTTTTAGTGTCAGCCCCACCTTCGAGGCTGCGGACATCGGCAAACTCAGGGTTGTTAATGATTATCCCTACCGCTTTGCACGTATCCTGCGGTGAACCGCCACCAATAGCGACCAGGTAATCTGCCCCCGCCTGACGAAATGCCTCAACACCTTGCTGCACGACGTCAATCGTAGGGTTAGGTATGACCTTATCAAAAATTTGGTAAGGCAACCCTGCGCTATCAAGAATATCAAGTACCTTGGTCGCTACATTAAACTGGATAAGATCGTGGTCAGTAACTACCAGCGCTTTTTTAAAACCTCGCTTTTTAACTTCATCAACGATAGCGTTAATTGAACCCACGCCAAAATATGAGGTTTCATTTAATATCATTCTATAAGACATATTCTATACCTTATAACAGAGAGGTATAACAGCAATACAGCATTGCCGTAGCATAATGTATGCTGTTATTGATTTTTGATTATTTGATACTGAACATTATGTCAATCTGTTGCGATTCCTGACAAGTTAGTTCCCCCGCAAAGCTTCTTGATTCCCCCCCAGAATACTGAAACTTATGAGCCACTGCGGTTTTAATTGTAGTAACAAAATCATTACCAATATTATAAATAGCAGAAAGCCGGCTTATCTCACGCTGTACGCCAGTAAGCTGGGTAAGATCATTTTCATCCCAGGCTTTAATTGCCTGCACAAAAAGTTCGGGACAAATATTATTTAATCCTGAAATAACTCCCGCGCCACCCGCCAGAAGATTTGGGATAAGATATTCATCATAACCGGACAGAACAACAAAATCGTCTCTAACGGACGCGACTGACTGAATAATTGCGCGAGTATGAGAGAGGCAATCAACAGTATCTTTAACACCCACAAAATTGGGAAATTCTGCCGCTAATTGCGCTACCAGTACCGCGTCCAGGTCGTATCCAGTTCGGGCAGGAAAGTTGTATGCGAACCATTTTCCATTCAGGCGCTGCCCCAGATCGCGGTAGTATGCCAATAGTTGGGCCGGCGTTTGTTGAAAATAGTAGTGAGGTAGAATCATCACTGCTTGATACCCGCAATGCCAGGCCTCTTCTGCCAGACGTATCATATCCGCCATACAGGTAGCTGAGATATTTGCCACCAGCGGCAGCGATGACATTTTCCGTGCCTCACGGATAAGCATCAGTCGTTCATCCAGCGTTAATGCGGTGAACTCCCCAATACTTCCCATTAGCAATACGACATGAGTCCCAGCCTCTTCCAAACGTCGCAAATGCTGCTGCAGTGCCGATAAATCAATATTTCCTTGTTGATCAAAAGGCGTAATTGATGGGCACCATGCACCGTGAAATTGAGCATGATTTTCAGACATAATATATTCCTGAGAAAATAAAAATTGTTTTATTCAATGACATGGTAAACAACAGTATCAGCCTGTATTTTCTGCCAGTCCCACTGAATACCCAAACCAGGTTCTTCTGGTGGGAAAGCATATCCTTCGCGAATATTTACTTTATTCAGAGTAACACTATCGAGCTGTGGAATATATTCCAACCAACGGCTATTAGTAATGGCGCAACATAATGATATATGCAATTCCATCAAGAAATGCGGACAGACAATTTTATTAAAGCATTCCGCCATATGTGCAACTTTAAGCCATGGTGTAATACCACCAATACGAGCCACATCAACCTGAATAATATCTGCGGCATTATTCTGTAAATACTCTTTGAAGTGCTGGATAGAATAAATGGACTCACCCACCGCGACAGGAATGGTGGTTGACTCACACAATTTTTGATGAGAATCAACATCATGCGCCAGAAACGGCTCTTCAATCCATGAAAGATTAATATGCTCCAACAACGCTGCGCGCTGTTTGGCTTCCGAGAATTTAAACGCCTGGTTGCAATCAGTCATGATCACGTACTCATCACCCACCGCTTCACGTACAGCAGTCAAACGCTCGATATCACGCACCGGACTTTCAGAACCAATTTTGATTTTAGAACCGCAGAATCCCTGCGCCTTAACAGCCAGCGCATCATCAACTAATTCCTGAGTGCTTAAATGCAGCCAGCCCCCTTCGGTGGTGTATAACTTCATGCGCGACTTCGCACCACCTGCGACTTTATACAGCGGCAAATTCATGCGCTTACACTTCAAATCCCATAATGCGGTATCAATGGCTGCCAGTGCCAGAGACGTAATGGCGCCAACCGAGGTCGCATGAGTTGAGAACAGCAATGATTCCCAGATGCCCTCAATCATCGTCGCATCCTGACCAATCAATTTCGGTAACAGGTGATCTCGTAACAGCGCAACCACAGATGAGCCGCCGGTGCCAATTGTGTAGGTATAGCCCTCACCAATTTCTCCACTCGATGTTGTTAAACGAATAATCGGCGTCTCTTGTGAGACAAAAGACTGAATCGCATCGACACGTTTTACTTTAGGTTTCAAATCAACCATAAAGATTTCGGCTTTAACTATTTTCATTACATCCTCAATATCTGTTAATTTTTTCGCAAAGTTACAAATGATGCTTACTGAATACCAATGCTGGCCAGTTCATCCCACAATTCCTGCGGAATATCCCAGTTAGCCCAGGCAAAATTAGTCAACGCTTGTTCTACGGATTGAACGCCGCAGGTTACGGTGACCACATTTTGGTTTCTTAATGGGAATTGCAGCGCCGCAGCACCAATCGGCACGGCATGTTTTGCACATAGCGCTTCTATCGCATTTACTTTTTCAATAACCTGCGCTGGCGCGGAACCGTATTCATACAACGCCTTCGATTTATCTTTCGCGACTAAAACTCCGGTAGCGAAAGGTGCAGCAACAGCCACCGAAACATTGTTGCTTTCACATTTGGCAAAGAACGCCTGGCGGTCTGTTTCCAGCAGGTTGTAGCGGTTGGCGAGCATTAAGATATCCGGGGCAGCGTTATCCATCACCTCCATCAGGATTGCCTCTTCATTCGCGCCTGCGCCCCAGGCTTTGATATCACCATTGCGCTTTAGCTCTTCTAAAGCCTTCTGCCCTGACTCGCAGAAGGTTTTAAAATGTTGGCGTTCCAGTTCCGTATTGCCGTAGGTATAAGTGCCGAGATCGTGTACATAGAGAATGTCGATATAACGGGTTCCCAGCCGCTGGATAGAGTTTTCGTATGAGCGCATGATGCCCTCATAGGAGTAATCAGCCTGTCGGTTAAAAGGGTTCTCATCATAAAAAAATTCCCCTGCTTCAAGGCCTGGCTCTTGTTTCCGGGATTGCAGCAGGCGACCAACCTTGGTGGACAAAACATATTCGCTACGCTCCAGTCCACGTAATCCCAGACCTAAACGCAGTTCAGAAAGTCCGCTGCCATAATGTGGTGCAGTATCAAAGTAGCGCCAGCCAACCTGAATTGCCTTATCAACAATGTCCATGGCTTCGTTATTGCTCAGCGTTCTGAATAAATTAGCCAGGCTGGCTGCGCCGAAGGTTAAAGAAGGTACACTAAGCTCTACACTTTTAATTGGATTCTGAGTAATCATAATATTCCCCTGATGTTTATCAGTATTCTTAGTCAACTTTGTTAGCAGTTAATGAGGCCGCAGTCGTTGATTTATTATTAATATTGAAAATCAACTTCAGCACATAAATAATAATCCCAGTCACTACGATAGAAAAAAGACACAAGAGTGCAGGATTCATTCCTTTTAACAGTTCGAACATTTTGTAGAAGATATAAGATATAGCGTGTGAGCCACCATCTATTGATGAGGCCATCATCTCTTTTGGCACATTCAATTGAGCCTTTTCGGCCAAAGCCTGCGACACAACAGCGAGATCCGAACCAAACCACAGGATCCCACACACGATGACAATGCCATTAATTAATCCACGAAACATGTTTCCGTTGCATGCAACCGTGCCAAAGACAACAAATATCGGCAGATAAGGAATATCGGCGAATGGCATCATGGTATTAAAAGGCAAAATAGTACTAATTAGGATCGTGAGTGGCACCATCAAAATACCTACAGACAATACCGCAGGATTTTTAAAAGCAATTTCACCACTGATACCAAAATAAAGTGACTTTGTTGGAAAACGTTTCTTTACCCATTCAGAAGCAATTTCAGTAATCGGTACCAGACCACTGACCAGCACTCCCGCCATCGTCGGTAATAACACCATGACCGCAGCAAAATTCATTCCACTCTTAATAATATCGCTGAACGGTAGCGCGCCAAGCATACCGATGATCACCCCCAGAATGGCCCCCATCGCTAACGGACTACCAAAAAACCCTAGTTTGGCTTCAATTTTGCTGAGATTAAGGTCAATTTTGTTAATCAACGGAATGCGATCAATTACACGGTCCATTAAAAATGCCAGCGGGGCCCATGCGACGATCTCCGCCTGAGTAATGGTCACGTTTGGCGTGTCACAGAATTTCTGCACATGTGGGGCAATGTAATCGGCGATTTTTAGCGTAATAATAAATGTGATCCAACTTGCAAAAATTCCCATCCAAAATGAACCCGTCACCTGTTCAACGATGATTCCGGCAAATACAAAGTGCCAGTAATTCCAAAAATCAACGTTAAGGGTTTTGGTGGTATTGGTTGAAATCATCAACAAATTAGTGGCAAAACATAACGCATAAACAATCGGCAGAGAAAGAGCAGCCAGACTGAAGGCGCTAATTAACGGCCAGCCCAGATCCAATACTTCATAATGAAGATTGAGGTTTTTTACCATCGCTTCTGTCGAACTGCTGAGTGATGTCACCATAAAACCGATCAGCAATGAAAGACCGAGAAACCCAATACCTACCGTCATTGCATTTTTCGCCGCATCGGCAAGTTTCGCGCCAAATAGCACGGCAAATAAAAACATAATCATTGGAATGACCACTGCCGGGCCAAATCCGAGGATATATTGAACGACTTCCATAAGTGCCCCCCTGTTACTTTAATGAGTAAACCTTCTCTGCCACGCGATAAAAAAAGTTATCGCTGGAAAGAGCCTGGTGAGATTGCAGGTAGTTCTGGTAAAGCCCTAAAGTGTCGGCGTACGGTAATGCCAGTAGAGAAACAGGCCAGTCAGATCCATACATCACTCGCTCATCACCAAATGCGGCAAAAACCGAGCTAAAATAAGGTTCAAGCTCCTGGCTCGCCTGCTCAGGTTCCGTCCAGCGGGCATAATCTGCTTCCGTGACCAGGCCTGATAGTTTGCAAAAAACATTGCTGTAAGCCTCACCAATCAACATTAACTGTTCACGCCAGCGGGTAATTTCCCCGTCGCGAACTGCGGGTTTTGCCGCATGTTCGATAACAAAGGTCACTTCCGGACAAGCAGAGATAAGCTGGCTTGCCGCCTCCAGCTGTTGGTGCGTAACCAGCAGTTCATACACCAGCCCCTGCTCTCCAACACAACGTACCCCCTGGATAAATTGCGGGGTCACTAAATGGCTCTCAGGCAAGCCCTGAGACATATAGCGGATCCCTTTCAGATAGCGGGATTTTCTCTGCAGTCTCTGCAAATCCTCTGCGATCCCAGCCCCGCGGTTTATATCCACCCATCCCACAACACCTTTTACTTCATCGTGATGCTCAGCTATTTCCAGCAGCCATTCGGTCTCCTCAATTGAAGGGATGGCTTGTACTAAAATGGCGCCTTCGATGTGGTTTTCAGCCAATACGGCCTGCAAATCGTCAATAAGAAAATCACGGCGAATTGCCGCCAGATCGTCTGTGATCCAGGCAAAATGCTCTCCCTGGCAATGCCAAACATGGTTATGGGTATCAATCACTTTCATACTCACCATCCTGTATTTTAATTGTATACAATGAGAATACAATAAAAGTCTGTGGTTAAAAGGCAACCACGGAATGCACTATCTGAGTACGGGATCACAATTTTCACGGTTTATCTGTAGGCTAAAAAAGGGACGTAAAAGCCTATAACCGCCGTAGAATCCGATGTCACTGAGCTGAACTATTGCATGTGGTTAATGTGGTGGACGCTTGTGCGTCCCGCTGAAGTTACAGAAGCAGAATGAGCAGAGAAGAGCGATAGATGGGTAAGTACGAACTAAAATCTAAACGTTTCGTAAGTTACGATGTATTGATACGTTAACATTAATAAATAACGGTTATTTTATTGAAACCCTAAATTACGACGAGAGCTTAATACACGCCCCAACTTTGAGCCTTGCGCGCTAAACCGTGACTTAGCAGTACCCCCACGTTTCAGTTTTGTAACATCCACCAGCAAATTAGCGCCCCCCCCCCCACACA
>NZ_SZWU01000020.1:155352-187451 GCF_005280935.1 Citrobacter sp. wls757
ACATCCCTCCGGTTGATGAAACGAAGCAGCTAGGTTAATCATATTGAGGCGCGCGGAAGCCAGGGGCTGTCTACCCGCACGGTATCCCGGTGATCGAGCCCCTGGATAAGATGCAGCGCGCTAAGACGACCGATTTCATAGTGCGGCAGCTGTACCGTTGAGAGCGGCGGCAAAAATAGCTCGCCGGTGCCCACCATATTGTCATAACCCAGCACAGCGACGTCCTGCGGAATGCGCAGCCCTCGCCCCAGCAAGAGCTGGTAGATAACAAAAGCCACGCGGTCGTTACCGCACACCACCGCATCGAACATCGGGCGCGCGCCGCTCAGGTAATGCCCGGCAATCTCCGCCGCATCAATATGGTGGCGCTCGCCCGGCGGAAGATAGTGGTGGAACATTGCATCAGGGTCGACACCTGCTTCACGACAAGCCCTCTCCATTCCCGCCCGACGGCGATCGGTCGCCACAATTCCTTTCGGTAGGTGGATGCACAGCAGTCGACGATAGCCTGCGGCCAGCAGCGCTTTCACACCAAGATATTGCCCTTGTTCATCATCGGGAATATAGGTGGGAAAAGGGCCGCTTGTGCTTTCACAGTTCGCCAGCACGCAGCGATACTTATGCAGCTTTTCCGGTACAGGTACCTGGCGCAGTCCCATCGCGGTGTAGATAATACCGTCCGGACGATGCGCCAGCAGCAGATCAACCATTTTCTCTGGCTTGTCATTGCTGAACATATTCACCACAAAGCTATTCCAACCGTGTGCCCGCGCGGTCTCTTCGATAGAGAGCGTTATCTCCACGGAAAATGGCGTAGTCATGGTGTCCAGCGCCAGCACCCCAATCGTGTTAGCCGTGGTTTTCGCACCACGAATTTTTTTAGCGGAGAGATCGGAGACATACCCCAGAGCATCTACCGCTTCCATCACCTTTTTATAGGTTTCAGGCCGTAGCCGTTCGGGCTCGTTAATCGCCCGCGATACGGTCATTAACGAGACGTTAGCCCGCTGCGCCACATCCTTTAAAGATGCCATACCCTCTCCTTCGCCGGTGTTCACTTTGCCGGGGTCTGAAAATGCGATCTCGATAACACCTGCAAAATGTTAACGTTAACTTTTGTGATTAACATCGATATTACCATCAAATCTGCGAGAAAACTGAGAATGTTAACGTTATCTTTTGATCAATTCACTTACAGGGACAAGCAAATGACGTCACTACTTTCCAAAGCCAACGAAGCCTTAAGCCAGCAGAAAGACCTTGTAAACCCGCGCTGGTATCCACGCTATCACCTGGCGCCACCAGCGGGTTGGATGAACGATCCCAACGGTCTGTCCTGGTTCGATGGTTACTACCATGCGTTCTATCAGCACTATCCGTGGCAGCCGGTCTGGGGACCAATGCACTGGGGCCATGCGCGCAGCCGCGATATGGTGAACTGGGAGCACTTACCCATCGCACTGGCACCAGAAGGGCCGGAAGATAAAGACGGCTGTTTTTCCGGTTCAGCGGTGGTTGAAGGTAATAAGCTGGCCCTGATCTACACCGGACACAAGTTTGACGGCGAGGCGAAAGAGGAAAACCTGTATCAGGTACAGTGCCTGGCCACCAGCACCGACGGGATTCACTTTGAACGCCAGGGCATGATTCTGGATACCCCGCGAGGCGTACACCATTTTCGCGATCCGAAAGTCTGGCAAGAGGGAGACAACTGGTACATGGTGGTGGGCGCCCGGGTCGATGACGTGGGCGAAGTGCAGCTCTATCGCTCGCAAGATCTACAGCACTGGCAGTTTGCCAGCACGCTCGGCAGGGCCGATGACGGCATGGGCTACATGTGGGAGTGCCCAGACCTCTTCCCACTCAACGATAAGCTCGTCTTCATGTTCTCGCCGCAGGGCATCGCCGCAGACGGATACGATTACCGTAACCTGTTCCAGAGCGGCTATATGGTCGGCGAATGGCAGGATAATCTCCATTTTCACGTCACCCACGCCTTCCAGGAGATGGATCACGGGCATGATTTTTACGCCCCCCAGTCATTTACCACCCCGGATGGGCGCCGCATCGTGATTGGCTGGCTGTCGATGTGGGAATCGCCAATGCCAGAACAAGCCGACGGCTGGGCGGGCATGCTTACCCTCCCCCGCGAGGTGACGCTCGATACCGATCAGCGGCTGCGTATGAACCCGGTGAAAGAGCTGGAATTATTACGCGGTGAGCTTCATGTCTGGCCGGTCAGCGAACTGCACAATCGCATCCTGATGGTAGAGGAGCAGGCGCACGCTATTGAAGTCGAACTGAGCATCGATATCGCCCGCAGCAGTGCTGAAGAATATGGTATCGCGCTGGGTGATGGACTACGGGTCTACGTCGATGCTCAGGCACAGCGTCTGGTGCTGGATCGTCGCTACCCGCAGCATGGTCTCTCTGGTTATCGCAGCGTGCCGCTGCCAGTTGGTGACCGGCTGGATCTGCGCTTATTTATCGACAGCTCCTCGGTAGAGGTATTTGTCAATCACGGTGAATATACCCTTAGCAGTCGTATTTATCCTGAACCGGACGATCGCCAACTGACCTTATTCAGCCTGAACGGACGCGCCATTTTTAATCAAGGGCATGCCTGGCCGCTCAGCGCCAAATAAACACCCGTCCTACTGCTTTGGGGAAAAATAATGACTATCTGGACGCTCGGAGACGCTGTGGTGGATTTATTGCCGCGCGACAATATGCAGTTTGAAGCCTGCGCGGGAGGCGCTCCCTTCAATGTGGCAATCGGCGTGGCTCGCCTTGGCCGCGCCAGCGGTTTTATTGGCCGTGTGGGCAATGACACTTTTGGTCGATTTCTGCATCAGACGCTGGAAACAGCGCAGGTGGATACAGGAAGTCTGGAGTTTGATGCACATCAGCACACCAGTACCGTACTGGTTTCACTGGCTCCCAACGGCGAGCGGCAGTTTGAGTTTTTGGTCAATCCGCCTGCCGATCAATTTCTCAGCCCGGCGAGCCTGCCCGACTTTGGCGCCGATATTCTGCACTTCTGCTCGCTGGCGCTGGTTGCCCCTGACTGCCGCGCCACCCTCGCCCAGGCTATGGCCGCATTGCGGCAGACCGGCGGCACTCTGAGCTTTGACATCAATCTGCGTCCGCAGATGTGGAGCAACGAGATGCAGATGTTTGACCTTGTCAACGAGTTTGCCCGGCAGAGCGACATTCTGAAGATGTCGGAAGAAGAACTGCTGTGGCTAACGCAGACCAACTGTCTCAGTAGCGCCTGCGAACGTCTGGTTGATTTTCCTGCACGCCTGAAAATCGTCACCCGCGGTGCCGACGGCGCTATCGCTTTCTGGCAAAACAGCAGGCTAACTTTAAGCGGCTATAACGTCGAAAGTATCGATACCACCGGCGCCGGTGACGCCTTTATGGCCGGGCTGCTGGCGGCACTCGCCGAGGAGGGCTGGCCCAAATCGACGTCAACGCTACTTCCACTTATCGAGCAGGCCAGCGCTTGTGGTGCTCTGGCGACCACCCGGCGTGGCGCGCTAAGCGCGTTTCCCGACAGCCAACACCTGAGCAGCTTTATTCAGTCACAACCGTCGCTACGGAGAACGATTACCCCGTAATAAAGCGCACTCGTTACGTCGTATCAGAAAGACCTTACAATGACCTGATCTGGATTGGAAAAATCATGAAGATAAATATGCCGTTCAGTAATGACAAATATCGGTACTCGTCCGGGTATCTGCTTTTTTTCTTTGCCGCCTGGTCGTTGTGGTGGTCTTTTTATGCGATATGGCTAAAAAATAAACTTGGCCTGTCCGGAACGGAACTGGGAATGCTGTATGCCGTAAACCAGTTCTTTAGCATGCTGTTTATGCTGGTCTACGGTTTTCTGCAGGATAAGCTCGGCACCCGTAAACACCTTATCTGGCTGATGGGGATAGTCATCACGCTCAGCGGCCCGTTCCTGATTTATGTTTACGAACCGCTGCTGACCTCCAACTTCAAACTTGGTATGGCGCTGGGAGCCATTTTCTTTGGCCTTGGCTACCTCGCGGGTTGTGGTCTGGTAGAAAGCTTCGTCGAAAAAGTGAGCCGCAAATTCAACTTTGAATTCGGCACCGCCCGCTTGTGGGGATCGCTTGGCTACGCCGCAGGGACATTTGTTGGCGGTATCTTCTTCAGCATCAACCCACACATTAACTTCTGGTGCGTATCGGTAATGGGGGTGTTATTCCTGTTGATTAACGTGTTGTTCAAAACCAACTCACCCGCCCCATCTTCTGTAAAAACGCGTTCTCCTGAACCCGACGCGCTGACCCGAAAGGATTTTCTCACTATCTTTAAAGATACGCAGTTCTGGTTTTTCGTTATCTTTGTCGTCGGTACCTGGTCGTTCTATAGCATCTACGATCAGCAGATGTTCCCGGTGTTTTACGCCAGCTTATTTGACGATCCCGAACTGGCACCACGCGTATACGGCTACCTCAACTCGGTACAGGTCTTTATGGAAGCCGTCGGTATGGCGCTGGTTCCATTCCTGATTAACCGCATCGGGCCTAAATCCGCATTGCTGCTGGGTGGCACAATCATGACCTGTCGAATCCTGGGTTCAGCACTTTTCACCGATATCTATATTATCTCCTTGATTAAAATGCTTCATGCGCTGGAAGTCCCACTGTTTGTTATTTCAGTGTTTAAATTCAGCGTAGCAAATTTTGATAAACGCCTGTCATCAACGATATATCTTATTGGCTTCAATATCGCCAGTTCCATTGGCATTATTGTGCTGTCACTGCCTGTCGGTAAGTTGTTTGATAAAGTGGGCTATCAGGAAATCTTCCTGATTATGGCCAGCATTGTGGTAATAACGCTAATATTTGGCTACTTCTCGTTGAGCAAAAAACATCATCAGCAGAAGATGGGAAATGAACTGGTGACAGAGTAGCGAAGTTTAAAATATATCGGACAGGGCCATTGGCCCTGTCGTATCCCCCAAAAGTAAGTACGAACTGTCGATTTATTCAGGCATGTTCCAGCCAGTTGCGGAATATTTTCGCTCGCAGTATTCCCTGAAAATCAATCAGCCCAGAACAACCAAGCTTCTTGATCAGATTCTGCCTGGCCTGGTAAATCGTTTTCAAATGTAGATTTAACAAGGCGGATATCTCAAAAATAGTTCGACCTTCTCCTAACTGCGTTAGAATATATTTATCTCGCGCAGTCAGCGAAATATTTAGTTCTGACTGATTGTCGTGTATACCGCCAGAACGAGTAATATCAATAATAAATTGTTTGAATGTGGCAACGCTAACATCTATTGGCAGTCTGTAAAGTGATAAATCATTGAGATATCTGTACAGATGACCATCAATCAGCAGTACCAGACGATGCGTTTTCAGATCGTAATTTTGCCTTTTTACCGCCTCAAAGTGATTGGCGGTGAAAAAAACCAGATGCGTCTTATCATCTTCGAAAACAATATCTGCAAGAATATTCTTTAGCCCTTGCCTGATAAAAATATCATCAATCCATAACTCTGCGTTTCCAGTGTGTTCCTGAACGATGTTCATCATTATGGCCTCAATGAAAAATCACAATTGTTCTAGAGAGGGTGCTATGTATAGTCTTAATCAAAAAAATGCTCAGCATGAGTGCTTTCAGCATATAACAAAGGTACTGTACATATTATATTAACATGAAGACTTTTAGACGTCGTCAGCTGTGTAGCGCAGCACTATTTCCAGGGTTTTTCTGATAACATCTGCCTGGACAACGTCAACTGTTGATTCCAGAGAACTAATCAGGCTTAAAATGATGTTTTTATTATTAACATTATCACCTGCCAGAATTACATTTGTTACCGCCTGTCCCAATACCACAGACTCATCTGCTAATAGCTCACCTGCATTATGGAAGTAACTTGATAAAGCTTTATCCGTCATTACACTGTGGACATTAATTTCATGAAGCATGGTAACCTCGCTTGTATAGTCTGGAAGATTATCTTTAATGTAATTTAGGGTTTTTGCTGGCACTGAAAGCACTCTCATCTCTGGTTTTATCCGGTTTTCTACTTATCTTCCCCGGATTAATGTTTGTAAAATCATTGATAACGCTGTCAATTAATTGCTTGCGTGTGCCATCTATTTCACTGGCCTGCATAAGTCGCAATTGCTTAATCACTGCGGCTAACGAAACGTCTGTATGCATTCGCAAAATTTCTAGCACAGCCAAACCTGTAATTTCATGTTTCAGGCGTTCACTATCAGTTTTCTTCATAACTCCTTCACTACTTACCCCTATAAGTAAGGGGTTTATTTTATTCAAAAAGCAGACCAATTAACGCATTGTAATGTTTCTGTTCTTTCTCCCCAGATGCTTTTTCAAGACGACACAGAAGCTTGGTGCAAAGTGATTTGCGGTTCAGATTTCGTCCATCCTTGAGTATCTCAGTGACGATTTCTCCCAATGTTTCCTGTTGAGTTGGCAGATGCGCCTTCGCAAAGTAACGAGAAATCGCGCTTGCAGTATCAGTGCGAACGGTATGCTGCTGCATGTCATGCTCCTGTAACAAAATGCTGGTGAATATTAAGTTTTATAACAGTAGCAAAGTTGTACCAAAAATGTGTACAACGCTAACCATCAATTTTTATCAAAAAGTGCTAAATCAATACAATCAGTAAGTTAGATAAACACCAAACTACATAAAATCAAATTCATCTGTACAATCCACTTCGTTTAACGAATGAATTCGATCTGTTTAAGGGTCTTTGTTTGTAAAAATAAAGTTAGAACAATGTATTAAAATCAGGACATAAGCTGGTTTGTTTGATACTGTCCATATCTCTTCCCTTCCCTTGATCCCGGACTGTCCATGCTCACGACCATTATTTACCGTAGCCATCTACGTGATGACGCCCCCCTCAGAGCGCTTGAGGATATGGTGACAGCCGCAAATCTAAAAAACCGGCGATCCGATGTTACGGGGATTTTACTCTTTAATGGCCGCCACTTTTTCCAACTGCTTGAAGGACCTGAGGAGCAGGTAAAAGAGATTTATCGTTGTATATGTAACGACCCACGGCACCACAATATCGTTGAGCTGATGTGTGATTACGCACCTGCGAGAAGATTCGGAAAGGTGGGAATGGAGTTATTTGATTTACAAAAACATGAACGCAATGACGTCCTGCAAGCGGTACTTAACAAGGGAACATCAAAATTTCAGCTCACCTATGATGACCGGGCATTACAGTTTTTCCGCACATTTGTCCTTGCGACGGAAAAATCGAGTTATTTTGAAATACCTGCGCCTGATTACTGGAGTTTTATTGCCGACAACTCTTGTACTCTCCTGGATGGAAGTACACTCCAGTCCAATATCGATTTCAGCTTTGCTTTTCAACCCATTATCGATCCTATGTCGCAGCGCGTCATTGCTCTGGAAGCACTTATTCGTGGTAGAGACGGTGAAACGCCCGCAACTTATTTTGGCAACTTAACTCCTGAAGAACTGTATACCGCGGATCTGCAGAGCAAAAAGACTGCTTTTGCAATGGCAAGCGCGCTGGGACTTAACGACAAAATGCTGTCAGTCAATCTGCTCCCTATGACCCTGGTAAACAAACCCAATGCAGTCAGCTTTCTGATAAACGAAATCGCGGCGCACGGACTGGTGCCTGAACAAATCATTGTAGAGTTTACCGAAAGCGAAGTTATATCGCGCTTTGATACGTTCGCGCAGGCCGTAAAGTCACTCAAGGCCGCGGGGATCTGTGTGGCGATAGATCATTTTGGGGCAGGTTTTGCCGGGCTTCAGCTTCTGTCTCGTTTTCAACCCGACCGAATTAAGATAAGCCGCGAGCTGATCACGGATGTGCATAAAAGTGGACCAAGACAGGCCATCATTCAGGCAATTATCAAATGTTGCACTTCACTGGAAATCATGATTTCCGCAGTCGGCGTTGAAAAACCTGAAGAGTGGATGTGGCTTGAGTCCGCAGGTATTGAAATCTTCCAGGGTAACCTTTTTGCACAAGCCTGCCTGAATGGTATTCCGTCTGTTGCATGGCCAGAGAAAAATGATTTCTCAGCGTCAAAATAACTAACGCATTGTTATAAATAAACAATCACAACAACCGCCCTCATGCTGAACATAAAAATTCAGCATTTACTCCCTGCGTGATAGTAAAGTAAATCTTAATTTTGCTAGAATCCTCTGTATGTTTTGTACAATTTGATGCATGTTGTACAAAGTAACAGGAACCGCATATCGGTGACGGAGAATCAGGAGTGTCCGGGGGAACTATGGCTTATTA
This sequence comes from Citrobacter sp. wls757, assembly GCF_005280935.1. Lineage (NCBI taxonomy): Bacteria > Pseudomonadati > Pseudomonadota > Gammaproteobacteria > Enterobacterales > Enterobacteriaceae > Citrobacter > Citrobacter sp. wls757. Next base: position 163,674 of record NZ_SZWU01000020.1, read on the forward strand.
CAGCATTGGGGATGTCGCAGAACGTTGCGGGATAAATCCTGTCACCCTTCGGGCATGGCAACGACGTTACGGTTTACTCAAACCTCAACGCAGTGAAGGTGGCCACCGACTCTTTGATGAAGAAGATATTCAGCGTATTGAAGAAATAAAACGTTGGATTAGCAATGGCATACCTGTTGGGAAAGTTAAGGCATTGCTGGAAACCAGTACCCGTCAAGCTGACGACGACTGGAATCAATTACAAGAAGAGATGATGAGCATTCTTCGCATGGCGCATCCACCGAAGCTGCGAGCCAAAATTACTGCACTCGGTCGCGTTCACCCCGTAGATGCGCTGATCGATCACGTTTATCTTCCCGTACGTCAACGGCTGATACTTGACCATAATACATCCCGCATAATGAACAGCATGCTTGATGGCGCATTGATTGAATATGTTGCCACACTGCTGTCTGAAACGCGGCGCAAGTCAGGAAAGGATGCCCTCCTGATGGCCTGGGATGTTGAAGACAGAACCCGTCTGTGGCTCGAAGCCTGGCGCTTATCGCAATCTGGTTGGCATATTGCCGTTCTGGCTGAACCCATTGAATCGCCAAGACCTGAACTTTTCCCTGGGCAAACCCTTTTTGTCTGGACCGGTATTACGCCAACCCGCAGACAAAATGAACTGCTCCAACACTGGAATGAACAAGGTTATAAGGTCATTTTCCACAGCCCGTAGCCTACACGTAATACGTGTAAGATAAATCATACAACTCTCATTTTTTGGCTGGTTATTTTGAGTACCACCCAAGGAATATGTTGCCCTCTATCCTCCTGACTTAACCCCGGCCATAGCATAAAAATAAAACAATATACTAACCCATTGGTATTATTTTTTTGCAGACGACATCACCTTTTTCCTAAGTAAAATTCATTAGATCAACTGGCGTACGTCTAATACTTATTCTAGGGTTAAATTATGTCTTCTTGTGCCACATTATTGTTTTTCTAAAGTAATAAATGTGGTTATTTGAAAAAGGTAAAGGATATGGCTCTAGTCTTAGACAAACGCTTAATTCTTTGTTGCTGCGCCTTTTCCATTATTTCTGTGGCAAATGCAGCAACCGTTAACGGAACATTTCAGGTGCTGATGACGATTCAAAAGGCCTGTACCGTGACTGCCGGTTCGGCTTCAAATATTACACTTGGTCCGGTGAATACCACGGCGACAAATACCAGTGCAAGCAACACTATTTCAATTAATTGCTCAAAAACCACGCCCTATTTTATCGGTCTGGCACCGTCGGCTGCCAATGGAGGGACGACAACAGGATCTGGCGCCATGTCCTCCGTAGCTAACGCTGCCACCAATACCGACAAAGTGCCCTATCAGCTAAATCGTACATCAGCAACAGGTCCGGTGTGGGGGAATACCGCCACCGACACCGCACCTGGAAATGGGGTAGCGGCGACGGGTACAGGTCTGGCGCAAACGTATACTGTTTATGCCACCGCACCGAGCGCCAACTTCACTCCTGACGACTATGCCGACACGGTAACGGTTAACGTTAACTACTAACTTCAGGAAGCCATATGAGAGTAAAACTGCCTGTAAAGCAGTGTGCCTGCGCATGCCTGCTAGGGATGGTTGCGAGCGTCAATCTTGCCACCGCCAGCGGACTGCAAATAGCCCCGGTCACGTTAACGTTGCAAGCGACGCAAAATGCCGATGGTATCTGGCTGAGTAACGCGGGTGAAAATGTGCTCAATGCCCAGGTTCGGGTTTTTCGCTGGAGTCAAAGCGCTTATGACGACAAACTCTCCCCCTCTCAGGGGCTGGTGATTAGCCCGCCGATGTTGGCATTGGCCCCTGGAGAACGACAGCTGATACGCGTTATTCGTACAAGCCCTCCCTCGGCACATGCCGAAGACGCTTATCGTTTGTCGATAGATGAGTTACCGCCTGCAAAAGTAGAAAAAAACAAGCTTCAGTTTGTGCTGCATTATTCTGTTCCCGTTTTCATTCAACCAACATCAGCGGCACAAACGCAGGCAAAACTGCAATGGAAATTACAGCAGCTGGATGGCAAAAAATTTATTGAAGTCAGTAATCAGGGAAATGGGCATGCACAGTTATCTGCTGCAACATTTATAAGCCCTGACGGTACTAAAAAAGTCATTACACCCGGACTATTAGGCTACGTTTTACCCGGATCAACAATGCGCTGGATAGTTTCCCCGTCAGCCAGGAATAATCATTACGGCGGGAAAGTTGAAGTCACAATCAATGGCCAAAAAACAGTACAAGATCTGTAACAGATCCTGGCTTCTGGTGAAATATTGCTTTCTCAATGGAGTATTAATATCGGGAATGGTTTGCGCACAAACGCTGAATAATAACCAGAACGAAAATGGTGTTATTAATAGCGCCTCGCAGATTACGGGAGTCGATTTGTATCTCGACGTCACCTTAAATGGGAATCCCGTTGGGCTGGTTCATTTTGGCTACGATAATGGAAAGCTTTATGCAGGAGCAGATACTCTGCGTAAAATGGGCTTTCGCTTTGCTCCAGACGCCACTAACGCCGTCTGCCTGAACGATATCCCCCAGCTAACCATTGACTACAACGTTCAGTTGCAAACGCTCTCGCTTACTGCGCCGCTCAGTTCACTCGATCTTGCGACCACGCAGCTTAACTCGCCCACCGAAACCGCGCCAACGGCAACAACATCACGCGGGGCGCTGCTCAATTATGATATCTATACGCAACAGGGGGATGAAAGCGCAATCAATACCTTCAGCGAAATTCGCGCCTTCAATGCGACCGGCGTGCTCAGCACCACTCAGTTGACGCAGTACTCTACCGAGGAATATGCCGATAACAGCGTTGAGCGCCTCGACACCAGCTGGCGTACGTCATTTCCTGATTCGATGTTGGCGTTAACCGTGGGCGATACCCTGACTAGTTCACTCATCTGGTCCCGACCGACGCGAATCGGCGGCATTCAGATAGGCACCGATTTTGGGTTACAGCCCTATATGCCAACCACCCCGCTTCCAGCATATCTGGGATCCGCGACGTTACCGTCAAACGTTGAGCTGTACGTCGACGGCGTCAGGTACTACAACGGAGAAGTCCCCGCAGGTAGCTTTCAGATCAACACAATGCCTAACATCAGCGGCGCGGGAACGGGTCAGGTGATGATGACAGATGCGTTGGGCAGAACGAGCGTACAAAATTTCTCGTTCTACAACGATCAGCAACTCCTGCGGGAAGGATTAACCGCCTGGTCGGCAGAATTAGGCACGGTACGCGAAAATTATGGTTACTCCTCTTTTGATTATGCCAGCGCACCAGTATTGAACGCTACGTGGCGTCGCGGGTTTAGCAATACGTTCACCGCCGGGACTCACGCGGAAACCAGCGATGGACTGATTAACGCGGGCTTCAGTAACGACTGGATCCCAGGAACCCGCAGCGGCACGTTTTCGACCTCACTTGCCGCAAGTACCGACTCAGGAAAGAACGGGTTTTTGTACAGTTTTGGTTACCGTTGGTCCGGCGAACGGTTTAATTTCAGTACCAGTACCACGGCAACTTCCGGCGATTATCGCGATGTCGCCACCCATTACGGTGAGCCGCCCCCCACGCTTAACAGCAACACTGTCATTGGCTATTCGCTGGAAGCAGTTGGAAATGTCAGCCTGAGCTATTTGCAGTTTCGTTATCCACACGAAAATGCGGTGCGCTACGCCAATGCCAGCTGGTTTAAATCTCTCACCGACAACATCTCACTCAATGCCGGATTCAACCAGAACATTGACGACAACCGCGATCGCAGTCTCTATTTGATGGTGACCATCACGACCGACAACAATCTGAGCGCCAGCAGCACCCTACAACGTACCAACGACGAAACCGGTTACCAGCTCAACGCCAGCCTGACGCCCCCTGCCGACGGCGGCTGGGGCTGGAATCTGGCTGCCAGTCAGCAGGCTTCCCGGCAAAGTGGCCAGGGCGAAGTGGGATATCTGGGACGTTATGGTAAAGCGTACGCGGGATTCAGCCGTTTACCGGATAACCATTACGGTTATGCAGGCGCAACCGGATCGCTGGTGACCATGGGAGGCGGCCTGTTTGCAGCAAGAGAAATCAATAATGGTTTTGCCGTCGTCTCAACTGACGGCGTGCCTGATGTTCCGGTCAAATTGCAAAATAACCTGATTGGTCGCAGCGATGACCAGGGACTACTGCTGGTCACACCGCTTAACAGTTATCAAAAAAACCTGATCAGTATTGACCCGATGGATCTCCCTGCCAATATGCGGATCGCACGCGTTGAGACGAATGCCACGCCAGCCGATCGTTCCGGTACTTTGGTTAGCTTTGGCATCACCCCCGTCCGCGCTGCGCAGATTATCCTCGTCGATAATCAGGGTAAGCCAATTCCTGAAGGCAGCATGGCTTACGCCATCAACGGAAAAGGACAATCGTCTGTCGTTGGCTTTGATGGAATGACATGGTTCGACACCCTGGAGCAGCACAACACGCTGCGCGTTGATACGGACATCGGTAGTTGTCGCGTGCAATTTGACTATCCCGCGTCAGCAAAGGGGATTGTGCAAATAGGACCACTGGTTTGTCGCCCACACTAACAGGAGTGCGCTCATGAGGTTAAGACATCTGCTACTCATCGCTGCCGTACTTTTTTGTCCGGCAATTAGCCATGCGGTAACCTGTTCGGTGAGCAATGTGCAAGCCATAAATTTAGGTTCGGTCAATCCACTGTCTGCGACAGGCGCAACGTCATCAATGACATTCAGTTACACTTGCTCCAAAGAGCTTGGTGACGTGCTGGCAGGGATCAATCTCTGTTTTAATATTGGCGCCTCGGCCGTCAGTGGCCAGGTGACACCGCGAAATATGTCGTTAAGCGGAAACCCCGCCAGAACGCTGGCATACCAGCTTTACCAGGATCCCGGACACAGCAAAATTTGGGGGAGCCAATACCTGACCGGAACCACTTTTCCGATGGTACAGCTTAACCTGCTGAATCTGACGCCAGTGACGGGTTCACTCACGGTATCGGCGCAGATCGTCACGCCACAAATCGCCGCCGTCCCCGGAAACTATCAGGATAGCTATACGGCGGCGACAGCCCTTGTCACCCTTAATCCTGGATTGCTTTTCCCACCGACCACCTGTGGTGATACCGTTGCCGCCAGGTTTCCTTTCACCGTCACAGCTGCTGTCAGCAAACAGTGTAATATCACCTCCGCGACTAACATCAGCTTTGCTCCCACCAGCGGAACGGGTCGTAATCTCACGGCGTCAAATAACGTAGGCGTAGCCTGCTCTAATAACACCCCTTACACCATCGGACTTCAACCCTCCAACGGCAATACGGCAGGCAGCGGCGTGATGGCAGGCACGGGGTCAAATACGGATAAAGTCCCCTACCAGCTTAGTTCGACGCCAGGTCCTTCCGGTACGATCTGGGGCAATACTGCGCTTAATACCGTTGCAGGCAACGGCACGGGGACAACGACTACCTACCCGGTTTACGCCACCGTTCCCAGCGCGAACTACACGCCAGACAACTATGCCGATACTGTCACCATCGCCGTGACCTACTGACGCCCAGCTTAACAGCAATAAAGCAAACACATTTTATTATCATATTATTTACTTTTAGAGGTGCGTCATAAATCTGACAAATTGCGATTTTTACAAGTTATGCATATTAAGCTACATAAACCGCAAAACAACCGCGATGACAGCCAAAATAAAGAATAACTATTCACTACCAAGCCAAAACCCACACTACTCATACCGATAATCCGTGTTAGCCAGGCAGGCTGTTCTATGAAAAAAATGTTAAATTTAGGTTTATATGGTGAGATTCACTGTATACCACGGCCAAATTAAGAACATATTACTTTTATAACTAAGGTTTATCATGGATAAGTTATCTTACGCTTCAGATAGCAGCACATCTGCCTGGAATACCTACCTGCAACAAATCGAGCGTGTGGCCCCTTACCTGGGCGAACTTTCCCATTGGGTGGATACCCTGCGCCACCCAAAACGCGCGCTGATTGTCGATATCCCGGTGCAGATGGATGACGGCACTATCCGTCATTTTGAAGGGTATCGCGTGCAACATAACCTCTCCCGCGGTCCGGGCAAAGGCGGTGTGCGTTATCATCCTGATGTTGATCTTAATGAAGTGATGGCCCTGTCTGCATGGATGACCATCAAATGCGCAGCGTTGAACCTGCCGTACGGCGGAGCCAAAGGCGGTGTGCGCGTCGATCCGTTCTCACTTTCTGAAGGTGAACTGGAGCGTTTAACCCGCCGTTATACCAGCGAAATCGGCATTATCATTGGGCCGCAGAAAGACATTCCTGCGCCGGATGTAGGTACGAACGGAAAAGTCATGGCCTGGATGATGGATACCTACTCCATGAACCACGGCACCACCGTGACCAGTGTGGTCACCGGTAAACCTATTCACCTCGGCGGCTCGTTAGGCCGTGATAAAGCCACCGGTCGCGGCGTTTTCGTCAGTGGTCTGGAAGTCGCGCGTCGTGCAAACATTGAAGTTGAAGGCGCTCGCGTGGCGGTACAAGGTTTCGGTAACGTCGGCAGCGAAGCCGCCCGCCTGTTCGCCGCAGCGGGTGCGCGTGTCGTCGCTATTCAGGATCACACCGCAACGCTGTTTAACTCCACGGGTATCGACATGACCGCGCTGTCTGCCTGGCAGTTAGAGCACAAACAGATTGCCGGTTTCCCAGGCGCTGAAACCATCGCCAGCGAAGCCTTCTGGAGCGTGGAGATGGATATCCTGATCCCTGCCGCGCTGGAAGGACAGATTACCCGTCAGCGTGCAGAAATACTGACCTGCAAACTGGTACTTGAGGGCGCTAACGGCCCGACTTACCCGGATGCCGATGATATGCTGGCAAGCCGCGGTATCATCGTGGTACCTGACGTCGTATGTAACGCAGGCGGCGTAACCGTCAGCTACTTCGAATGGGTCCAGGACATGGCAAGCTTCTTCTGGAGTGAAGAAGAGATCAATAATCGCATGGACAAAATCATGACTGATGCAATGGTGCACGTATGGGAAAAAGCAGCTGAGAAATCCTGCTCCCTGCGTACCGCAGCCTACATTGTTGCCTGCGAACGCATTCTGCTGGCACGTAAAGATCGCGGAATTTATCCGGGCTAATACGACGGCAGATACACCAACGTTTTTGACCGACGATAAACGCCAGTCGTGAGTTACGCCAATAATGCTGCATTATTTGTGGCATTATTGGCGTGTAGTAGCCTGATTCATCTGCCCCGCTTTCTGCGTTTTACTTACCCAATATCTGCGCATTTTGTTAGCCAATAAACATTAAATTCCATCGCTGCAACCATAATTTGCGTTAAGAACCCATAGCAACGCATTATTGGTTGCAATGTCTACTACCAATATTACGCCCCCCATATATATTGACGAACTGATTAAAAATCCCGAATAATTGTCGAATTATGGCATTCTGGCTGCAGGGAAAGTTGCCTGACACAGTGCGATTAGATCGGGCCGGGAAAACTCAGCGAATAACCACGTGAGAATATAATGGTCGATCATTCATCTGCTTCTGAGCACAACGATTTTACTCGTTGCCTGTCTCTTTTCGACAGCGCATTTCCACAAATCTTATCCCTGCTGGGTATGCCAGCCCCCACGCAACTTTCGCCTGATACGTTTTATTATTCACTTGATAAAGCCCGAGAGAGATTGGGCAACTGGAGCAGTGTAGCGGCCCGGTTTAACTATAATGAGCAGGAAATGGCGAGCTTTCTTGCGGCATTACGCACCTTGAACAAATGGCTCGGCAGAAATACAGATGGCCAGCCTGCCGACAGAAATCTGACCATTGCCGCGTTGCGTTTTTTGTGGCAGCTCGAATATTTGCGAGAAAAACAGCCTCAATTAACTTATTCAACGATGCTGCATAACGAAGGCGAAGAAAAGCAGTTACGTAGTTTGCAGCAGGTACGAGCATTAGAGCTGACCATTCGTAGTTTAATTAATGAAGCGTACAATAACCAACAAGCCCTACTTGAGCACCTAAACAAACTATTTGGTCAGGAACGTGTAAAAAAATGGCTCAACGTTGCCGATCGTGATGACGTATTGAGCGGTACCCTTTTCAGTGAACTCGCCTCACTATTTATTGATAAAGACGAATATCCCATCCACTACTCTCCACTTTATCAATATACCCCTTTGCTCAGCTTTGTTAACGATAAACGTAGAACACTGAATACCTTTCTTGACGATATTCGCGTAATTCGCAACCGTCTGGCGCATCATAAGCGGGTAACCTCCGTCCAAACAACATTGATGAATTACTATTACCAAGAAATTACTGAGCCGGTACAGGAGGCCTTCGACGAAGGCCGGGTAAAAGTTAACCCTGATCGCTTTTTTGATGACAGCAATGCTGAGGTTGCTCACTATTTCGAACAGACAGCCCAAAAAATTGAAAATCTCGGCGGTGACGTTCAGGAAATAAAGGATGATCTGGTGGCTCAGGCTCAGGATATTGGAAAAATCAAAATTGATACGCGCATCATTCGCAATCGAGTAGCCTGGGTGCTGGGCGGTATCGTCGTCATTATTGTTGGCTCAGTACTGACTTTCGGAACCTCAACCAAGACGCTGGTGAATACGGAGTCCATCCGTAGCGATCTCGGGGAAGTGGGTAAAACGGTTGCTGGGGCGAAAAAAGAAACCAGTAACGATCCGCGTAAAGAACTGGCGAATATCGGCATTGCCTGGGATGAAAAAAATCTTCGCGCCGCTATCGATCGCGGTGATACCCAGGTTGTCAATCTGTTTCTTGCCGGAGGCATGCGCTGGAAACTGTATTATGCCGAAGCCGCATTACAGGAAGATCGCCAGGAAACGTTGAATGCCCTATTACAATCAGCGTCGTTGATGGATGAAAAAAACGGCTGCCTCAGAATGGCCGGTAAATTACGTCAGCAAGCGGACCACAATGGCACGCTGACCCCCATACAGATTCGTTATTTAAAAACATTCTGTTCTTCTGCCAAGGATGTTCAGGGTATTAAAGCGGAACTGGACAGAGCGCTTAATTTTGAGAAAGCCCAGAAGAAAGCTTACGATGAAGAAATGGCCAAAAATGAACCTGCAGGTCGCTGTGAGCGCCGTCTGATGGCCGATAATGCGCGTGAGTTACTGGCTGACGCGGCGCAATTTTCACTGCAAAGACCGACCACTTATTCACTCCATGATGTGTTATTGAAAGAACTGAATACGCGTCTGATGTTCGGCACACTCAACGAGGCAGAGTTAAAAAGCCTGGTTAAGAACTACTGCGTAAAACAAGAAAACCATGAACCCAATATTGCGATTGGCGATAACTGGAGTCGCTCACAACGGGTCATTTATAACGTAGTCAAATAATGAGCGATCCAACAACACATTCATCGAAAGAGAATTATATGTTCGCATTCAATAATGCATGGCCGCTGTTTACTTTCGAGTTCAATCCGTCGCAGCGTGATGCACCGGCAGGCAGCCTACTGATCGGATTGGGCGACGGCAATGATACGGAAAGCCAAAAGGGTGTCGCGCTCAATAACAAAGGATACCGTGCAGGTCACTACAATTCGGTGAGTGAACTGGTGGCAAATGCCGACGATCGTCAATGGTCTATATGGCGCAGTAAACTCTCAAGTGTCCAGGGAATACAACGAATCGTTATCGAAGATTTCTCTCTGGATACCTGTTTTACGCTGTTGCTGTTTTTGAACCATCTCGATGCCGCTGGTTCGCTGTCGCTATCAACACATCCGTGGCTGGAATACGTCACCGCATGGGAAAGCGGTATTTATCTGGACGGTGATGATACAACTCGTTCTGCCGCTTGCTTGTTATCCGCACTCGCGCATAGCAGCCTGTGCGAGCAATCCATGGATGATACTGCCGTTGTTCGCCACAACATGCTGGCCTGCCTTCGCCTGTTGAGCGATATGATGATAGCCAACCCAGACCCCACCGCAGGCATTATGCCCATGCACACGCAATGTTATGCAAGTGCGGTCGCAAGTCTGGCGTATGAGCAACAGATTTACCAACACGTTATCAAGCGTTCGGTTACCTGCCAACTCCTGCTGGATCTCGGCACAGGCCGGCGGCAAACGGTGGTTGATGCACTGTTTATTACCGAAACGCTCCCCTCTGGTATGTTGAAAATTCTCGCGCGGTGCGATAAAGAACGCAGTTGGACGCACAATGGATTTGGGTTGCTGGCCATTTATCGACCGCGAGAAGTGGGTACGGGAAATGATATCGTTATTTCGCTCAACCCGATTCAGGGGACACGCCTTGATGCCCTGTGGTCCGCTCTGGAACAACGTGAAGATGTGGCCTGGCAAGGGCTACGCCCGCGCGATACTCCGCGTTTTCTCGAAAGCTATCGCCTGGCCGGAAGCGATAAATTGATCCCAGGCGCACCGAACCAACCCTGGTACGACGATCAAGGCAGAATGACGCTAATTGCGGCACCGAAGCAGCTTGCGCCCGGAGAGCCCGGCTCGAAACTGACCTGGCAAAAAGACGTTTTGCCCGCAATCTGGGAAAATTATTTTACCCGTTATCTTGATAACGCCATTGTGCCAATAGCTTTACCCGAACTTGATTGCCGCACAAAAGGTAAATGCATTCGTGTCTATCAGCATCGCATCCCGGAGGGTGGTGATATTACGATCGTCCCGCTGATGCGAATGATCGATACCCCCACCTTTCATGCCTGGCTGGCAGCACAGAGCGATAGCACGCGCGTCGTTAGGAGTCCTGCGGATCTCCCCCCCACCAGCGAGTACCACTGCCAATGGTACAGCAATATTCTGGTTATCGCTCACCGTCATGGCGTCACAATCTTCTGTCGCGAAGAAGAGGATAAACATCTGGCGATACTGATTAAAGCGGCCATTTCTGTAGCGGATGTAAGCCATGAGTATGAAAATTTTCTGGCGAACTCTGCCCAACAGATTGAACAGTGGCTCAAGGATCTGCTCGAGTCGCAGCAAAAACACAACCGAAAGGGAAAAATTCGTCGTCTATCTGACTGGTCCGAAATGATGCTGGAAACCAAAGCCCAGGCGCTAAAAGCCATGAATAAAGGTGCTTTAGTCGGCAACGATGCCCTACATAACCAGCTGAGTGAAGATCTCTCTCGGCAGTGGGGATTGTCTGAGCAACGTCAGGAGCTCATGACGCAGATAGAGCAATTGGATCAGCTCATGCGCCAGGCTATTAGTCAGCGTCAGGAAAAACGCCAACGTATTTACGGCGCATTGTTTTCTGCTTTAGCACTCGGCGCGGCGGCTAACCATATTTGGGAACCGATTAAAGAGATAAAAACAACAAACCTTTATGAATGGCAACTCATGCTATTCAAAGAGCAGCCAGCCCCGGCAATGGACAAGTTACAGACGATTGCTGCAGATGCCGCGCGATATGAAGTCTATACCCTGGCTATTCTGCTAATTTTTGGTTTTATTGGTTTTATCTTGTTCTGGTTTTTCGATTTTAATGGCAAAGAAGAGTAAGGAATAACGTTTTACTCATGATGCCGTCAGCATAAACTTTGCCGCATCTCTCACTTCCGCTGTTTTATGCACCACCACGTTTCAATATGGAACATTAAAAGATGCTAATGTTCCGTATTGAAACACCAATCACATCAATTTTCTTTTGACTACCCGTGTGCAAAATTACCTTATCGGCAGCGAGCGGTCGCCGTGACGTTGAACCAACCGATACCCTACATCAGATGCCTGCCCGAATTTGGCAGCCATCCAGGACTGTCTGCGGAGCATAAATAATGAAAAAATTGATCAACCGTGTTGAAGACGTACTGAATGAACAACTCGCCGGACTGGCGAAAGCGTATCCTTCCCTGGCACTGCATCAGGATCCTGTATATGTCACCCGCGCAGATGCGCCGGTGATGGGCAAAGTGGCTCTGCTTTCCGGTGGCGGCAGCGGACACGAACCTATGCACTGCGGCTACATTGGTCAGGGCATGCTCTCTGGCGCCTGTCCAGGTGAGATTTTTACCTCACCCACGCCGGATAAAATGTTCGAATGCGCCATGCAAATTGACGGTGGCGAAGGCGTGCTGCTGATAATCAAAAATTACACCGGCGACATTCTTAATTTCGAAACCGCCACCGAGCTGCTGCATGAAAGCGGTGTCAAAGTCACCACCATGGTGGTGGATGACGACGTGGCGGTGAAAGACAGTTTGTATACCGCCGGTCGACGTGGTGTGGCGAATACCGTATTGATCGAAAAACTGGTCGGCGCGGCCGCCGAACGCGGTGATTCGCTGGAAGCCTGTGCGGCGTTGGGCCGTAAGCTGAATAACCAGGGCCACTCCATTGGCATAGCCATTGGCGCCTGTACCGTTCCAGCCGCTGGACAACCGTCGTTCACGCTGCAGGATAACGAAATGGAGTTTGGCGTAGGTATCCACGGGGAACCCGGCATTGACCGTCGCCCCTTCACCTCTCTCGATCAGACCGTTGATGAAATGTTCGATACCCTGCTGGAAAACGGTAACTACAGCCGTACACTCCGCCACTGGGACAACGTCCAGGGCGCGTGGCAGGAAGGTAAAGAAAGCAAGCGTGCGTTACAAAGTGGCGATCGCGTTATTGCGCTGGTCAATAATCTCGGTGCGACGCCGTTGTCTGAACTCTTCGGCGTGTATAACCGCCTGGAAAGCCGTTGTCAGGATGCAGGCATCGTCATTGAGCGCAACCTGATCGGTTCTTACTGTACCTCTCTGGATATGACCGGTTTCTCGATCACCCTGTTACAGGTAGATGACGAAACGCTGAGATTATGGGATGCACCGGTTCACACCCCTGCCCTCAACTGGGGTAAATAAGGAGATTCATGATGTCCCTCAACAGAACGCAAATTGTTAACTGGCTCTATCGTTGCGGCGAGATCTTCACCACAGAAAGTGATTTTCTCACCGGACTTGACCGAGAGATCGGCGATGCCGACCACGGTCTGAACATGCATCGTGGTTTCAGCAAAGTCGTTGAAAAGCTGCCGTCCATCGCAGACAAAGACATCGGCTTTATTTTGAAAAACACCGGTATGGTGCTGCTCTCAAGCGTCGGCGGGGCCAGTGGACCGCTGTTTGGCACCTTTTTTATTCGCGCCGCTCAGGTGACTCAGGCTCATCAAAGCCTGACGCTTGAAGAGCTGTATCAAATGATGCGTGATGGCGCAGAAGGTGTGATTAGCCGCGGTAAGGCTGAACCTGGCGACAAAACCATGTGCGACGTCTGGCTGCCAGTAGTCGAGTCCTTACGCCAGTCCTGCGAGCAGAAACTGAGTGTACAAGCAGCGCTGGAAGCGGCAAGCCAGCAAGCGGAAGCCGCAGCACAAAGCACCATCACCATGCAGGCTCGCAAAGGCCGTGCCAGCTATCTTGGTGAGCGCAGTATTGGGCATCAGGATCCCGGCGCAACGTCGGTCATGTTTATGATGCAAATGCTAGCTCAGGCGTCCAGAGAGTAAGGATAAAGCGATGGTAAACCTGGTTATTGTTTCTCACAGCGCCCAACTGGGCGAAGGCGTCGGTGCGCTGGCCCGGCAGATGTTAATGGGCGGTGATTGCAAAATCGCCATTGCCGCAGGCATTGATGATCCTGAGAATCCGATTGGCACCGATCCGATCAAGGTGATGGAAGCCATCGAGTCCGTGGCCGATACGGACCACGTGCTGGTGATGATGGATATCGGTAGTGCATTACTGAGTGCGGAAACCGCGCTGGAACTGCTCGACCCTGGCATTGCCGCCAAAGTGCGTTTGTGCGCAGCACCACTGGTTGAAGGCACACTGGCCGCGACGGTTAGCGCCGCCGCGGGTGCTGATATCGATCGGGTCATCCGTGATGCCATGAACGCCCTCGACGCCAAATGTGAGCAACTGGGTTTACCTTCGCCATCCGCAGCGAAACCCGCATCTGCTGCACTGTCTCCCGATGCAGATGCCCGTTCTGTTGCCATTGTGGTGAAAAACCCTAACGGCATCCACGTTCGCCCGGCTTCGCGGCTGGTTTCCGCGTTGTCTGGTTTTAACGCCGACATGTGGCTGGAGAAAAACGGCAAGTGTGTGGTTCCTGATAGCCTGAATCAGATAGCTCTGCTGCAGGTACGCTGTAATGACACGCTGCGCCTGATTGCCAAAGGCGAACAGGCAGAGGATGCGCTGGCCGCATTTAAACAGCTGGCAGCGGAGAATTTTGGTGAATCGCTCGAGTCCGCTAATGCTGATAACAAGGCAACTCAGGCTCCCTCAAAAGTCACGGGGACGGCATTCTGTCACACGCCGTTCTCGCCCGAGGTAAACCCGCAGCCAGCCGCATCACTCCAGGCTGAGCAACAGCGATTACAGACCGCCATCCAAAGTACGCTAAACGATCTGAGCGAACTCACTGCACTTGCTGAAGAACGATATTCCGCAGATATCGCCGCCATCTTCTCCGGTCACCATACGCTGTTGGACGATCCTGAACTGTTTGAAATGGCCTGCGATGTAATGCGCGAAAAGCAGTGCAGCGCCGCCTGGGCCTGGCATCAGGTGCTGAGCGATCTCAGCCAGCAGTATTTACAGCTCGATGATCCTTATCTGCAGGCGCGATACATTGATATTGAAGATTTGCTGTCCCGTTCACTGCAGCATTTGACGGGAGAGAGCGCACAAATTCCCGCGTTCTTGCGCCCCACTATCCTGGTCGCTGATGTCATTTATCCGTCTACGGTACTGCAACTCGATCCGAAGACCATCAAAGGTATCTGCCTGCGGGACGGCAGCGAAGCCTCACATCCGGCGATTATCGCTCGTGAAATGGGCCTGTGCTGGATGTGTCAGCAAGGCGCGGCTCTCGATAGCATCAAGATGGGCGATACTCTGACCATTGACTGTGTCACACAGCGGATAACCCGCGCAAACTGATTCCGAAGCACACCCTTTCCAACAAAGGGTGTGCTTCTTCTCTATTCACGCCGGGAAATGTCTGTTTATTCGCAAAATGGGGAGCCGATCACGCGCAACGGTCATTCCTGAACTAAGGTTTTCTCATGGTAAATGCCGCTACTTCGGCACGCCGCTAAGGAGATTAACCGATGATAACGCCAGCAACTCGCCATCCTGGCCTGCTCTCTGTTGCAATAAAACTGACGCTCGCAAGCACCTTTTTTGCCCTTTCCTCTTTTACTGTCAACGCCGAGGACGCACCAGCCGCTACGCCTGCGCCGCCTGATATTCTGCTTGGCCCCCTGTTTAACGATGTACAAACAGCCAAACTGTTTCCTGACCAGAAAACCTTTGCGGACGCGGTGCCAAACAGCGATCCATTAATGATCCTTGCCGATTACCGGATGCAGAAAAACCAGTCCGGATTCGATTTACGTCATTTTGTCGAGGTGAATTTTACGTTGCCGAAAGACGGCGAGAAATACGTGCCCCCGGCCGGGCAATCATTACGCGAACATATCGATGGCCTGTGGCCGGTACTCACCCGTTCGACAACCGACGCTGAAAAATGGGATTCGCTGCTGCCGCTCCCGGAACCGTATGTGGTACCTGGCGGGCGTTTTCGCGAAATATATTATTGGGACAGCTATTTCACCATGCTGGGGCTTGCCGAGAGCAATCACTGGGATAAGGTCTCGGACATGGTGGCAAACTTCGCTTACGAGATTGATTCCTGGGGACACATTCCTAACGGCAACCGCACCTACTACCTGAGTCGTTCGCAACCGCCGTTCTTTGCCTTTATGGTTGAACTACTGGCGCAGCACGACGGGAATGACGCGCTGAAAAAATACCTCCCACAGATGCTCAAAGAGTACAGCTACTGGATGGAAGGCGTCGAAACACTCCAGCCCGGTCAGCAAAATAAGCGCATAGTTAAACTGGATGACGGCACCATTTTGAACCGCTACTGGGATGAGCGCGATTCGCCTCGGCCAGAGTCGTGGGTAGAGGATATCGCCACCGCTAAAAGCAACCCGAACCGCCCGGCCACAGAAATCTACCGCGACCTGCGTTCAGCAGCCGCGTCCGGCTGGGATTTTAGTTCCCGCTGGATGGACAATCCTAATCAGCTGGGCACTCTGCGCACCACCAGCATCGTTCCGGTCGATCTCAATGCGCTGATGTACAAAATGGAAAAAATGATCTCCCTCGCCAGCAAGGCTGCTGGTGATGATGCCAAAGCGGCGCAGTACGATGGCTTCGCTAATGCCCGACAAAAAGGGATCGAGAAGTACCTGTGGAACGACAAAGAAGGCTGGTATGCCGACTACGATCTGAAAAGCCACAAAGTACGCAACCAGCTCACGGCTGCCGCCCTGTTCCCGCTATATGTCAATGCAGCGGCAAAAGATCGCGCCAGTAAAGTCGCCACGGCCACCCAGGCACATCTGCTGCAACCGGGCGGCCTTGCTACCACGTCGGTGAAAAGCGGCCAGCAGTGGGATGCTCCCAATGGCTGGGCCCCGCTCCAGTGGGTAGCAGCATCCGGGTTACAGAATTACGGTCAGGATACTGTCGCCATGGACGTGACCTGGCGATTCCTCACCAATGTTCAACACACCTACGATCGCGAGAAAAAGCTGGTTGAGAAGTATGACGTGAGCACCACTGGAACCGGCGGTGGCGGCGGTGAGTATCCGTTGCAGGATGGTTTCGGCTGGACCAACGGCGTAACGCTGAAAATGCTCGACCTGATTTGCGCCAAAGAAAAGCCCTGTGACAACGTACCCGCATCACGACCTACCCCGGCAAGTACTGCGCCAGTCGAGTCTAAAAAACAGACTCAACCGACGCCATAACATCATAGCCTGAGCCGTTTCACTTCCTGAATCCGCGCTTCGTCGCGGATTTTTCTTTCTTATATTTCCCCCTTCCAGCTGTCTCTATGGCCTCTAGCCCTTATGGGGTATCCGGGGTTTTCATCCGTGAGAAATTGATTCTGAACATGTTTTTATTCGCTGTATATGTAAATATATAGCGATTTTGTAACCTTCAGGATAACAATAATGCCACTGACAAGACGGATGTTTGCCCAACTCGTGGCATCTGCACTGCTGCTACGCCATCTTCCCGCGTTTGCTCAAACCTCGCTGACTGTGGCCATTGGAGACTCTCCGAAGCCAGAAACGACCCAACGCGTGGTCAGCGCGGGCGCGCCTGCTGACATGCTGCTGCTGGCCGTCGCACCGGAAAAACTGGTGGGGCTTTCCTCCTTTGATTTCTCTCGCCAGACCGCCATCCCGTTTAACGATAACATTCGGACTTTGCCGAAACTCGGCAGGCTGGCGGGGCGCGCCAGCACGCTCTCGCTTGAAGCACTCCTGGCGCTTAAACCTGACCTGGTTATTGACTGCGGTAATGCCGATGAAACCTGGCTTTCTCAGGCCAGACAAGTGAGCGCACAAACACAGATTCCCTGGCTGCTGATTAACGGCGAATTGCGCCATACCCCAGAACAGCTGCGCGCAGTCGGTGAAGTATTGGGCGTCGTCTCGCGAACCGCAATGCAGGCCGCGCTGGCCCGTCGATTTATCGATGATGCAATAGCTTTCTCGCATTCACCCGCGGCGAATCTGCGTTTTTATGCCGCGCGCGGTGCCAGAGGACTGGAGACTGGTTTACAAGGTTCTCTGCATACCGAAGCAGCAGAACTACTGGGGTTGCACAATGTGGCGCACATCCCCGGACGACAGGGGCTCACACAGGTCTCAATGGAAAATCTGCTCAGCTGGCAGCCGGATATTATCCTGGTGCAGGATGCGGTGACAGCGCAGTTCCTACGAGAAGATCCGGTCTGGCAAGGGGTCAAAGCGGTTGCTGACCGGCGCATTCTGTTTCTCAGCGGTCTGCCGTTTGGCTGGCTGGATGCACCTCCTGGCATCAACCGTTTACTGGGGTTACGCCGCCTGCACGCCTGGCTTGATCCACAGGTTGAAGCGAGCTTTAAAACCGATATGCAGCGCTACAGTGAATTGTTCTGGCACACCACGCTAAGCGACGCACAGTATCAAAGGTTGGTGGCAGTCTGATGAAAACATCAACCCTCGGTTTTCTGATGATTGCTGCGGTGGTGCTTTGCGCGAGCGTCGCCGCGGTATCAGGCGCGTATCGCCTGGATGCACAACAGGTTTTGAATCTCGTGGCCGGTGCAGATGGCGTTCCAATGCAGGACAAAATCGTCTTCTGGCAAATCCGCCTGCCACGCATACTGGCTGCATTGCTGCTCGGCGCGGCGCTGGCGGGCGCAGGAACCACCTATCAGGGCATGTTCCGCAACCCGCTGGTCTCGCCGGATATTCTCGGAGTGGCGGCGGGTGCGGGTTTAGGTGCCTGTTTAGCAATCCTGTTAGGTTTACCGATCCTGTTTATTCAGTTGTATGCGTTCATAGGCGGTTTATTCGTGGTCGCCGGTGTCTGGTTAATTACCCGGCGAGTCAAGCGACACGACCCGGTGTTAACACTGGTGCTGGTCGGGATTGCGCTGGGCACGGTATGCGGCGCGGGAATTTCACTCATCAAAACGCTGGCCGACCCGTATACCCAACTCCCCTCTATCACTTTCTGGCTGCTTGGCGGTTTATCGACGATCACGCCGCACGACCTGTGGTTCTCGGCACCGCTGATCTTCGCAGGACTGGTCCCGCTATTGCTGCTGCGCTGGCGCATGAACCTGCTCACCCTGTCGGATGATGAAGCACGATCGCTTGGGATCAACGTCTCGCGATTGCGGCTGGGACTGATCGTCTGCGCAACGTTAATCACCGCCTGTACCGTTGCCATCGCGGGCATTATCGGCTGGATTGGGCTGGTTGTACCGCACATCGGCAGACTCCTCAGTGGCAATAACCACCAGCAGTTGCTGCCAGTTTCCATGGGGATCGGCGCCATTTTGCTGCTGCTCACCGATACTCTTGCCCGCACGCTGAGCAGCACAGAAATCCCGCTGGGGATCCTGACGGCATTTATTGGCGCACCGTTCTTTTTGCTGCTTTTGCTACGGGGAAATCGCCCATGACGCTTCTGACCGTTCGCCATGCGTCGTTGGGATACCACAGTCACCAGCCCGTGTTACGCGATGTCTCATTTCAGGTTTCGCCCGGCTCCGTCTGTTGTCTGATTGGGGCCAACGGCAGTGGAAAAACCACCCTGATGCGCACCATTCTCGGCGTTCTTTCGCCGCTTCACGGTGACATTCTGCTTGATGGCGTCGCCATAAATCATCTCAGCGATCGGCAACGCGCCGCCGCTATTGCCTGGGTTCCTCAGGCACATGACGGCGCGTTTGCCTTCACTGCGCTGGACATGGTGATGATGGGGCTGGCCCCGCAATTGGCGGCATTTGCGGTTCCCGGCGCTAAAGAGCGTGAAAATGCGCACCAGCAGATGACGATGCTGGGCATCTCTCACCTAGCGCCCCGGCGCTGGAACACGCTGAGCGGCGGAGAGCGGCAACTGGTGTTAATTGCCCGCGCGCTGGCGCAGCGTCCGCGTCTTTTGTTGCTGGATGAACCCGCTTCCAGCCTGGATTTTGGGCATCAGATCCGTCTGCTCGACACGCTGGTGACGCTGAAAAACTCGGGTATGGCCCTGCTGATGTCGACCCATCATCCGTTGCACGCCCGGGCAATCGCCGACAGCGTGGTACGCGTTGAACCGAACGGTGCAGTGTCGCAGGGGCTTCCTGAACATCAGCTTGCTGCCGATCGTCTGGCGGAACTGTATCGCGTTACACCGTCACAAATCGCTCACCATCTCTTTGGCTCACATAACTAAGGAATAATAATGCTCATTGACGACATTGATTTTGCCGATCTTTACCGTAAACAGTTACAGTTGGCGAACAGAACCGAGAAAAAGCCGGAGCACTGGGATAAACGTGCGGAAAAAATGGCGGAAAATTGCGCCTCATTAACCGACAGCTATCTGCTACAGCTGTTGGGAAAAATCGACCTGAAAGGGGCGGAGTCGCTGTTTGATATGGGCTGCGGTCCCGGTACGGTTTCGCTGGCGTTGGCTAAAAAGATGCCAATAATTTACGGCGTAGATTACAGCCAGGGCATGCTTAGCGTAGCTGCCCGCCGCGCTGCACAAATGAACGCCCGTCACGTGCAGTGGGTGCAGCGGGCCTGGGAGGAACACTGGGATGATTTACCCCAGTGCGATATCGCCGTCGCCTCGCGCTCTACGCTGGTTGCCGATATGCGCCAGGCGATGACCAAACTGAATAATCAGGCTCGACTGCGGGTTTACACCACTCATCTCGTCAGTTCATCTTTCGTTTCCCCCACCATTCAGCGTGCACTGGGCCGCGAAGTGATTGAGCTTCCCAACTATATCTATGCGCTTAATGTCCTGTATCAGATGGGGATCCACGCGCATGTTGATTTTATCCGCGGACCCAACTGCCAGCAGGACAACAGCACCTGGACGCGTTTTCTGGAAAACGTGCGCTGGAGTATGGGTGAACTGAGCGCCGACGAGGTCGAACGTCTGGAAACCTGGTATCAACAGCAGGATCCACGCACGATTGCCCCCGCCAGCCGTGACTGGGCGCTTATCTGGTGGGACAGCGTGCCGCGGGAGGCGCTGCGATGATCTACTTTTCGCAGACGCAAACCGACGCGCTGCTGCTGGAAGATATTCAGGGCGGCGATCTGACTACCCGCGCGTTGGGGATCGGCGCACAGCCGGGCGTTATGGCGTTTTACCATCGCCAGGGCGGATGCGTTAGTGGCACCGCCGTTGCCAGACAAATGCTCACCTCATTAGGGCTGACCGTCAGCGACATGGTGGCCGATGGTGAACAGGTAAGTGCAGGACAGCGATTGATTTTCGCACATGGGAATGCGGCGGCGCTGCACCAGGGCTGGAAAGCGGTACAAAATGTCCTGGAATGGAGCTGCGGGGTTTCGGGCTATCTTGAGAGCATGTTGAGCCAACTGCGCCAACGCTATCCTGATGGGCAGATTGCCTGTACCCGCAAAGCCATTCCTGGCACGCGTTTGTTGGCGACTCAGGCAATACTCGCCGCGGGAGGCATTATCCATCGCGGAGGATGCGCCGAAACGGTACTGCTGTTTGCTAATCACCGCCATTTTCTTACCAATCCAAACGACTGGACAGGCGCGATTGCGCGCTTACGCAGCCATGCGCCAGAAAAAAAGATCGTGGTTGAAGCAGATACGCCAGATGAGGCATTAGCCGCGCTACGCGCCGCGCCCGATGTCCTGCAACTCGACAAATTTACCCCTGAGCAAGCAACAGAAATTGTCCGCCAGGCCCCTTCTCTGGCCCCCCATTGCACGCTGGCGCTGACTGGCGGCATTACCCTCGCCTCGCTGGCGAGTTATCTCGACTGTGGCATCAGACTTTTCATCACTTCCGCACCTTACTACGCTCCGCCCGCGGATATCAAAGTTAGCCTGAGCCCGGACGCACGTGGCATATAACATTAATAAATGGACTAAAAATAATGAATTTCAACAAAAGTTGTCTTTACACAGCCCTGTCGTTTGCTTTCGCGCACAGTGCTTTTGCTGGGCAGGAAAGCGAAACCATGACCGTCTGGTCAAGTCCGGCCTCCGCCGCAACCACTACGGTTCTCGGCCAGGAAACGATGCAGCAACTGGATAAGCAAAACGTGGCGCAGGCACTGAGCGTTGTCCCCGGCGTCGTGCTGCAAAAGTCAGGCAACCGCAATGAACAGCAGGTGAAAGTCCGCGGTTTTGACAGCCGTCAGGTTCCCGTCTATTTTGACGGCGTGCCGGTATACATCCCCTATGATGGCAACCTCGATTTAGGCCGTTTTCTGACCTCCGATATCGCTTCGGTTGAAGTCTCCAAAGGCTACTCGTCGCTGTTACAAGGGCCGAACCAGATGGGCGGCGCCATCAATATCACCACCCAAAAGCCCACCAAACCGATTGAAGGCAGCATTGGCTATCGCCAGGGCTGGAGTCGTAGCAAAGACAATGCCCACGATATGCACGCTTCATTTGGCGCCAGCAACGATCTCGGCTACATCCAGCTCAGCGGAAGTCAGTTGAAGCAGGATTTCCTTGGCTTACCGCACGGCGTGGACAATCCTATTGCGGGTAGCAACGGCAAGATGATTAACTCCTCCGCCGATGACAAACGCGGCATCGTGAAGCTGGGCTTTACCCCACGTGGTAATGACGAATATGTGCTGACCTATATTAATCAGGACGGTGAAAAAGATAACCCGCCGTACGCTGGAACCAGCAGTCAGAAATCACGCTACTGGCAATGGCCACAGTACGATAAAGAGAGCTATTACTATCAGGGCACCACCCATCTGGGCGATCGTTTCACACTAAAAAGCCGTCTGTATCGCGATACCTTTGAAAATACGCTGATGATGTACAACTCACTTGCCGATCTGAAAAACAAGAAAGGCAACTACAGTCATTATTCAGACTATAGCGATGGCGCTGGCCTGCAGCTCGCTGCGGATATGCGTGAAAACGACCAACTCTCTTTCGCCGTGAACTGGAAAGATGATGTTCACCGCGAGAAAGGCGCTCCGAATGCGGCTTACGATCGCTACGAAGACCGCACCTGGTCCGTTGCCAGCGAATACCAGTGGGCAGCGGCGGATAACGTCGATGTAGTAGCTGGAATAAGCTATGACTGGCGCGACAGTCTGGAAGGCATGAAGCACGAAAAAAATGGTAGCGTCACCCACTATGATGACAACAATCAGTCGGCCTTCAACTGGCAGATGATGACCAAATATCACTTTGAAAATTCAGACACATTAGCGCTGTCCTACTCTGACAGAACACGTTTCCCGACGTTGAAAGAGCGCTACACCACCTCGAAACCGGCCTATAACCAGGTGGCGCTGGTCAATCCGCAGCTTAAACCTGAACGCGCCCGCAGCGTAGATCTGACCTGGAATGGTTCACTTGGTAAAGACTGGGGATTCGAAGCCAGCGTCTATTACAACCGCATCAGCGATGCCATTCTTTCACACAATATTGATGCCGATACCATCCAGAATCAGAACAGCGGCCGGGTGGATTACACCGGTCTGGATGCAGGCGTTAAAGGTAAAGTCTTTGATATGCTGGATGTTGGGCTGAGCTATGGCCTGATTCATGCGGACGTCAAACGCAGCGACATCGGCAAAATAACCGATTTGCCGACGCAAACCCTCACCGCATGGATGACGCTGAAACCGTGGGATCCGCTGAGCATTACGCTGTCTGAAGAGGCCCGCTCATCGAGCTATAGCAATAGCGACGGCTCGCAGAAAGCCGCAGGTTTCGCCATTACCCATTTACGCGCCGACTACGCCATCGGTCACGGGTTTAGCGTCAACGCTTCGGTCAATAACCTGTTCGATACACAATACGTGTACAGCGAAGGATTTATCGAAGAAGGCCGTAATTACTGGGCTGGGATTGAGTATCAGTTCTGATATAGCGATGCAGAGAAACGGCCCCACTCGGAGTAATGCTGTTCAGTTAACGCCTTAGTTTCAGAAAGTATCGCCTGTGTGGGTAGAAGTTATGAATATGCACTCTCAGATAAAGGGTTCCGTTCACCTCATATCCATAGTTTCTCTGAAACGCCGATTCCTGTGAACGTGTAAAGGGCGTTCTTCGCCACGCCCT
>NZ_SZWU01000020.1:187531-189866 GCF_005280935.1 Citrobacter sp. wls757
TTGCACGTTCACGGATATCTGCGCTTCAGAGAAATGACACCGTTGAGGTGAACGGAACCCTGAACAAGAATCACATGTTCACCTTACATGCTTAACTGAACGGCATTACCGCACAGGGGCCGTTCGATTAATCTCGCCGTACAAGCCGGAAGACACCCAGCACAACAATCGCGCCGACCACGGCCACCAGGAAGCTATGGAGATTAAATCCGCTGACATCGCCGCCAATACCAAACATCGTTGCCAGCCATCCACCGACCACAGCACCGACAATACCGAGAATACAGGTCAGGATAAACCCACCGCCATCACGCCCCGGCATAATCAGTTTGGCGATAACCCCCGCAATCAGACCAAAAATAATCCAGGCAATAATTCCCATTTTCAGGCCCTCTTTCCAGTGAACGCACGCGCAAGACATTCCTGCGCCAGCACTTAAAGTATAGGCAAGCCATCGCGACATGCTTTTATCACTCAGACTTAATTCATTGGGTTTGGTAAAAAATTTCATCCATTTGTATTAAGTTCCGTCGATTAATGCCGATAACCCAACGACAAACCAGGCATCCAGGAGTCATTAGGTGTGAGTAACTACAATGAGCAGTTCCTGAAGCAAAATCCGTTAGCGGTGTTAGGTGTACTTCGGGACTTAAAGTCGCAGCAGGTTCCACTGCGTATCTCCTGGTCAGGCGGCCAGTTCATCAGCAAAATTCTGACCGTCAGTCCCGATGAACTGATCATGGATTTTGGCAGCCAGGAATATGAAAACCAGGCCGTACAGCGGGCCAGCCAGATCTCAATTATCGCCGAAACGCAGGGAGCCAAAGTAGAATTCACCCTGCCACAGCTGAAAAAAGGCGAGTATCAGCAACTGCCGGCCTTTATTTCATCCTTGCCGCCTTCTCTGTGGTTTGTGCAGCGTCGGGAATATTTCCGCATCGGCGCTCCGCTGCATCCTCCCTATCGCTGCACGGCAAAAATGCCAGACAACAGCATTCTGCATTTTCGCTTATTCGATCTGTCTCTCGGCGGCATGGGCGGGCTGTTAGAAGTGGCAAAACCAGAGGGGTTGACAGAAGGTATGCGCTTCTCGCAGGTTGAACTAAATATGGAGCAATGGGGGGTGTATCACGTTGACGCCCAACTTATTTCCATTAGCGAACGCAAGGTTATCGATGGGAAAAACGAAACCATTACCACTCCCCGCCTGAGCTTTCGTTTTCTCAACGTCGGCCCGGCGGTGGAGCGGAACTTACAGCGGATTATTTTTTCCCTTGAACGTGAGGCCCGGGAAAAGTCGAACAAGGTGCGCGATTAGCATCACCTGAATTACATCACATCCAGCGCTTGTTGAAGCTTCCAGATATAGCGCGGGGCCTGCGGCGCCGGATGATTGTCCGCAACATGTTCAATAAATTCATCCGGGCTGAGGTCGTTGATTTTATTGATCGCTTTTTTCCTGTCGGATGAGAACGTGCGTAACAGTGCGCCCGCACCGTTGGCGTACGAGACTACCAGCGCGTACTGCATCACCTGCGGATCTTCAATCCCGGCCAGCGGCCCGGTTTCGAGAATACTCAGGTATGCGGCCCCCATCGAGATATTGCGCTCGGGGTTTTTCAACTCGCTGGTCGACGGCTCTCCGCTCCAGCCCATGCGGCGATAAACATCGCGTCCTGAAGTTGAGGCTTTCAACTGCATCAGACCAATCGCATTGGACTTACTGACCGCATTCGGATTTCCGCCTGATTCAATGGCGATAATAGCGGTAATCAATTGTGGACTGACACCCCAGGCCGCACCGGCTTTTTCACTGATCGGCATCCATTGCATTGCGCGTTTAACCGGAACTTCAGCATTCCACGGCGGGTTTTTGTAATCCTGTTTTGAACTACAGCCCGCAAGTAATACAACCAAAAAAGCAAACCATCTCAATTTCACGTCATCTATCCTTATAGCCGGAACCTGTCGCTGAGGTGACAACGACATACCTACGCGGCATGATATACATTTGGTTTTAGTTGTAGCAAGGAAATGCCATGTCCCGGTTTCACTTAATTGCCCCATCGGGCTACTGTATCAATCAGCAGGCTGCCTTACGTGGGCTTGCGCGTCTTACTGAGGCCGGTCATCAGGTCGACAATTCAGCGGTCATTGCGCGCCGCTGCCAACGTTTTGCGGGGACAGAGGCAGAAAGGCTTGCTGATGTGAACTCGCTCGTTAATCTGAAAACCCCCGATACCGTTGTGATGGCGGTACGCGGCGGCTATGGCGCGAGCCGTTTACTGGAAGATATTGACTGGCAGGGGCTGGCAGCCCGCCAGCAACAAGATCC
>NZ_SZWU01000020.1:189896-200963 GCF_005280935.1 Citrobacter sp. wls757
TGTGCGGACACAGCGATTTTACGGCGATCCAGTGTGGTCTGCTGACACAGGGGAATGTGATTAGCTTCAGCGGCCCGATGCTGGCGGCGAACTTCGGCGCCGAAGAAATGAACGCATTCACCGAGCACCATTTCTGGCAGGCTTTGCGTAATGCCCAATTTACCCTCGAATGGCAGGGTGACGGTCCACAGTGCGCAACTGAAGGTACACTGTGGGGCGGAAATCTGGCGATGATCATTTCGTTGATGGGTACACCGTGGATGCCGGCCATCAAAAACGGGATTTTGGTGCTGGAAGACATTAACGAGCATCCATTCCGTGTCGAGCGCATGCTGCTGCAGCTGTACCACGCCGGAATACTGGCCCAGCAAAACGCCATTATTCTCGGCAGTTTTAGCGGTAGCGCTCCCAATGATTACGATGCCGGTTACAATCTTGATTCAGTTTGTGATTTTCTACGCGCCAGATTGTCAGTACCGTTGATCTGCGGCCTCGATTTTGGCCATGAACAACGCACTGTCACCCTGCCTTTGGGAGCCAATGCGGTGCTGAAAAATGATAAAAACGGCACTCAGCTCACCTTAAGTGGGCATCCGGTACTAAAATCGTAAAAAAAGCGGCTAATGGGGCTAAGCAAAACGCTGTTTCTGTCGTTATTATGGTAGGGTTTATTAATACGAAACAGCGTAATTCAGGAGTAACCGAACGTTGGATGCCGCAGCAATTATTAGCCTTTTTATTTTGGGTTCCGTTCTCGTCACCTGCAGTATCTTACTCAGTTCATTCTCATCACGCCTTGGTATCCCTATCCTGGTGATATTTCTCGCTATCGGTATGTTAGCGGGCGTAGATGGTATAGGCGGCATACCTTTCGATAACTATCCATTCGCCTACATGGTGAGTAACCTGGCACTGGCAGTTATCCTGCTCGACGGCGGGATGCGCACCCAGGCCAGCTCTTTTCGCGTTGCGTTAGGCCCGGCGCTATCGTTGGCGACGGTCGGTGTGCTGATTACTTCCGGACTCACTGGCATGATGGCCGCGTGGCTGTTTCATCTGGATCTTATCGAAGGACTCCTGATTGGCGCGATTGTTGGTTCAACCGACGCCGCGGCGGTCTTTTCCCTGCTTGGCGGTAAGGGGCTTAACGAACGCGTTGGCTCTACGCTGGAAATTGAATCCGGCAGTAATGACCCGATGGCCGTGTTTTTGACCATCACGCTCATCGCCATGATCCAAAACCACGAAACCGGTTTAAGCTGGATGTTCGCGGTGCACATTATCCAGCAGTTTGGCTTAGGCATCGTTATCGGTCTGGGCGGTGGATATATGCTCCAGCAGATGATTAACCGCATTTCTCTGCCTGCCGGACTGTATCCGCTATTGGCGTTAAGCGGTGGGATCCTGATTTTTGCCCTGACCACTGCGCTGGAAGGCAGCGGTATTCTGGCAGTTTATCTGTGTGGTTTCTTGCTGGGTAATCGCCCTATTCGCAACCGGTTTGGCATTCTGCAAAACTTCGACGGTCTGGCCTGGCTGGCGCAAATCGCCATGTTCCTGGTGCTCGGACTGCTGGTTACGCCGTCCGACCTGCTGCCTATCGTGGTTCCTGCGCTGATTTTGTCTGCGTGGATGATTTTCATTGCCCGCCCACTTTCGGTTTTCGCCGGACTGCTGCCGTTTCGTGGCTTTAATCTGCGCGAACGCATTTTCATCAGTTGGGTGGGTCTGCGCGGTGCGGTACCCATCATCCTCGCCGTCTTCCCAATGATGGCGGGTCTGGAGAACGCGCGCCTGTTCTTTAACGTCGCGTTCTTCGTGGTACTGATCTCGTTGCTGTTTCAGGGAACCTCACTTTCTTGGGCCGCTAAGAAAGCCAAAGTGGTGGTCCCTCCCGTCGGCTGGCCCGTGTCGCGCATTGGCCTGGATATTCATCCGGATAACCCGTGGGAGCAGTTTGTTTATCAGCTCAGCGCAGATAAGTGGTGTGTGGGCGCCGCATTGCGCGACCTGCATATGCCGGAAGAAACGCGAATAGCCGCCCTGTTTCGTGACAACGTGCTGTTTCATCCCTCCGGCAGTACGCGTCTGCGCGAAGGCGATGTATTGTGTGTTATTGGCCGCGAGCGCGATCTCCCGGCTCTTGGCAAGCTGTTCAGCCAGTCGCCACCTGTGTCGTTAGACCAGCGCTTCTTCGGTGATTTTATTCTTGAAGCCAGCGCAAAATATGCCGATGTGGCGCTGATTTATGGCCTGGAAGATGGCACCGAGTATCGTGATAAGCAGCAAACGTTGGGTGAAATTGTCCAGCATCTGCTTGGTGCCGCGCCGGTCGTCGGTGACCAGGTGGAATTCGCTGGCATGATCTGGACCGTAGCCGAGAAGGAAGATAATGCGGTGCTGAAGGTCGGTGTTCGCGTTGCTGAAGATGAGGATGAGTAAAGCGGATGTTTTGCCGGGTGGCGGCTGCGCCTTACCCGGCCTACAAAATGCACTGACTCTGGAGGCCTGATAAACGCAGCAGCATCAGGCAATGCTATATAAAGTTACACCGTCACAACTGGCACGCGCAGCGCCAGAGAACACATTAACTCGTAGCCTACCGTACCTGCGGCGGTGGCCACATCGTCAATTTTAATCTCTTTGCCCCACAGCTCTACCGGCGTCCCGATCCCTGCCTGCGGGCATGGTGTCAGATCTACCGCCAACATATCCATTGAGACTGTCCCCACCGTCCCGGTACGTACACCGTCCACCAGCACCGGAGTACCACTTGGCGCATGGCGTGGATAACCGTCTGCATAGCCGGTCGCTACAATGCCAATGCGCTGCTCGCCGCTGGCAGTGTAGCGTCCACCGTAGCCCACCCGATCGCCAGCTTTCAGCGTCTGTATGCCGATGATCTCACTGCTCAGCGTCATCACTGGCTTCAGGCCGGTGTTAGCGATGTCCCGCCATTGTCCTGAAGGCGACGCACCATACAAAATAATGCCCGGACGAACCCAGTCATAATGCGCTTCAGGGTGCCACAGCGTGGCTGCCGAATTCGACAGCGATCGTCTGCACTCCAGCCCTTCAGTTGCCTGCGCAATACGTGTCATAGCCTCCTGGATACCTTCCGGGTGATCTGCATCGGCAAAATGTGACATCAGCGTCATTTCACCGACGTTGGGCATCGTCCGCAGCTGTTGCCAGACCGTGGGAACTCTTTCCGGTAAAAAACCAAGGCGGTTCATACCACTGTTCACCTTCAGGTAAACATCGAGCGGCGCCTTCAGGCGCGCATTCTGCAATGCTTTTAGCTGCCAGTTACTGTGTACACAGGTGGTGAGTCGATAATTGTCATATACCGTCAGGTCTTCGGCGTGGAAAAAACCCTCCAGCATGAGTATCGGGCCTTTCCATCCGCGCTCGCGTAGGGTTATCGCCTCTTCAAGATTGAGCATGGCAAAACCATCGGTTGTGCCCAGCGCATTCCAGACGCGTTCAATACCGTGTCCATACGCATTGGCTTTCACCACCGACCAGACGCGGGCGTCCGGCGCGGCCTGGCGGGTAATGGTCAGATTTTGTTTCAACGCCTGCAGGTCAATGCTGGCCAGTATCGGGCGGGTCATCTCACGTCCTTATCAGTTATGTGCGCCATGTAAATGCCGTGGACGAGAGGGTGTAAACCCCGGACTGTAACGCGCCACGCTCAGATCGTCATAAGGTATGGCTGGCGTACGGCCAGAAAGGATATCGCTCAGCAGCTGACCGGAGCCGCAGGCCATGGTCCAACCCAGCGTGCCGTGTCCAGTATTGAGCAGCAGATTCTTAAAGCGGGTGCGCCCCACCACCGGCGTTCCGTCCGGCGTCATCGGACGCAGTCCGGTCCAGAAGGTTGCCTGCTCCACATAACCGCCGCGCGGGAAGAGATCGCGTACGACCATTTCCAGCGTTTCACGACGAGGTTGTAGCAGTTCTGTATTAAAGCCGACAATCTCCGCCATGCCGCCAACGCGAATACGATTGTCAAAGCGGGTAATAGCGATTTTGTAGGTTTCATCGAGGATAGTAGAAACCGGCGCACCGTCGTCTTGCGCCACCGGAATGGTCAACGAATAACCTTTGAGCGGATAGACCGGGATATCAACGATCCCTTTCAGCATTGCCGTGGAGTACGAACCAAACGCCATCACATAGGCATCGGCTTTAACTATCTCTTCGCCGCACTGGACGCCATAAATCTGCTCACCATCGCTCAGCAGCTTATCGACCGGGGTGTTAAAGCGAAACTTAACGCCCGCCTGCTCCGCCATCTGAGCCAGACGCTGGGTAAACAGCTGGCAGTCGCCGGTTTCATCATTCGGTAAACGCAAACCACCGGTCAGTTTGTGCGCTACTTCTGCCAGTGCGGGTTCGACTTCCGCCAGACGGTTTGCTTCCAGCAGTTGATATGGCACGCCAGCGTCTTCGAGCACGGCGATGTCGCGGGTAGCGTTCTCATACTGTTGAGCGGTACGGAAAAGTTGCAGGGTTCCGCCCTGGCGCCCCTCGTACTCGATACCGGTAGAGGCGCGCAGCGCTTTCAGGCAATCACGGCTGTATTCCGCCAGTCGCACCATGCGTCCTTTGTTTTCCATATAGTGGCTGGTGTCGCAGTTGCGCAGCATCTGCCACATCCATTTCAACTGGAACTGGGTTCCGTCAAGACGGACGGCCAGCGGAGCGTGGCGCTGAAACATCCACTTAATTGCTTTTAGCGGTACGCCTGGTGCCGCCCATGGTGCTGCATAACCTGGAGAGATTTGCCCCGCGTTCGCCGCACTGGTTTCCAGTGCCGGACCGGGCTCACGATCAATGACGGTGACATCGTGTCCAGCCTGACTTAAGTACCAGGCGCTGGTCACGCCAACGACACCACTTCCCAGTATGACAACTCGCATAGCCACTCCGTTAACAGTAAAAGAACAATCATCTAATTACATCTTGATAACTCAGTTGAAAATATTATTCAACATATGGCTTTTTTATGGTGACTTACCTCACATATAGCGGTGATGGCTGGGGACTCTCCGCTTTGGCATCTCCTGCTGTGCGTTATTTTTATCCAGCATAAAATTTTGCGGCCATGCCATTTTTCGACGCCTCGCTAACGTGAAATCGCAAAGAAAAAATTTCTGCCGCAGCACGTTTTTTAACACCATGATCTATGCTTGACATGAGGTACTCCAGACAGAGAGTGCCGCCAACAATGAGGGTGCGCGAATGGCTACGATTGATTCCATGAACAAGGACAGCACACGGTTAAGCGATGGACCCGACTGGACGTTTGATCTGCTGGATGTCTATCTGGCAGAGATAGACCGCGTGGCGAAACTCTACAGATTGGATACCTACCCGCACCAAATCGAGGTGATCACCTCCGAACAGATGATGGACGCTTATTCCAGCGTCGGGATGCCGATCAACTATCCTCACTGGTCGTTTGGTAAAAAGTTTATTGAAACCGAGCGCTTGTATAAGCATGGTCAGCAGGGGCTGGCCTATGAGATCGTTATCAACTCCAATCCGTGCATCGCGTATCTGATGGAGGAGAACACCATCACCATGCAGGCGCTGGTGATGGCGCATGCCTGCTACGGACACAACTCCTTTTTCAAAAACAACTACCTGTTCCGAAGCTGGACGGATGCCAGTTCCATTGTCGATTACCTGATCTTCGCGCGAAACTATATTACCCAGTGTGAAGAGCGTTACGGCGTGGATGAAGTCGAAAAGCTGCTCGACTCCTGCCATGCGCTGATGAACTACGGCGTTGACCGTTACAAACGCCCGCAAAAAATCTCCCTACAGGAAGAGAAAGCCCGTCAGAAAAGCCGTGAAGAGTATCTGCAAAGCCAGGTGAATATGTTGTGGCGCACGCTGCCGAAGAAAGAGGAAGAGAAAACCGTGGCGGAAGCCCGGCGTTATCCCTCTGAGCCACAGGAGAACCTGCTGTACTTCATGGAGAAAAACGCCCCGCTGCTGGAGTCCTGGCAACGCGAAGTGTTGCGCATTGTACGCAAGGTCAGCCAGTATTTTTATCCGCAGAAACAGACGCAGGTGATGAACGAGGGCTGGGCCACTTTCTGGCATTACACTATCCTGAACCACCTTTATGATGAAGGTAAAGTCACCGAACGGTTTATGCTGGAGTTTCTGCATAGCCATACCAATGTGGTATTTCAGCCGCCCTACAACAGCCCGTGGTATAGCGGGATAAACCCTTATGCCCTGGGGTTTGCCATGTTCCAGGATATCAAACGTATTTGTCAGTCGCCGACCGAGGAGGACAAATACTGGTTCCCGGACATAGCGGGTTCTGACTGGCTGGAAACCCTGCATTTTGCGATGCGCGATTTCAAAGATGAGAGCTTTATCAGCCAGTTCCTGTCACCAAAGGTGATGCGTGATTTCCGTCTGTTCACCGTGCTGGATGACGATCGTCACAACTATCTGGAGATTTCAGCGATTCATAACGAGGAAGGATATCGTGAGATCCGCAACAGGTTGTCGTCGCAATACAACCTCAGCAACCTGGAGCCGAATATTCAAATTTGGAATGTCGATCTGCGTGGCGACCGTTCGCTCACCTTACGCTATATTCCGCATAACCGCGCACCGCTGGATAAAGGACGCAAAGAAGTGCTCAAGCACGTACACCGGCTTTGGGGTTTTGACGTGATGCTGGAGCAACAGAATGAAGATGGCAGCGTGGAGCTGTTGGAGCGTTGCCCGCCAAGGATGAACAGTCTGTAAATCTTATTGCCGGAGGCGGTGTAAACACCTAATCCGGCCTACGAAGTGCACGTATTGTAGGCCGGATAAGACGCTTTGGCGTCGCCATCCGGCTTTGAGCGATTAACGTCCCTGAATCGCCAAATCGCCCGGCAGGCTCTTTTGCATGCGATGCCAAATTTCGCCACTGTCGTGACCATAGCGGCGCACCGTTTCATACACCTGCTCATGAGCGCCCTGCTCGCAGAGTTCTGACAGTTTACGGTAGAAGCTCAGCGCCAGCGCGCGCGCTTCCGGATTGGCAAAGTAATGACGACCAATGCGGGTATATAATCCTTTCATACCGTTGAGGATCAAACCGTAAATCGGATTGCCGGAGGCAAATGCCAGGCCGCGGAAAATGTTATAGTCCAGATCGGCAAATGCGTCAGCGTGGTCGGCCACCTGATTTGCCGTCGCCAGAACCTCCTGTGCTTTATCAGGATGCTGGCGAAACGCAGTGCGAACAAAGATCGTCGAAATATTAGTACGCACGGACAGCAGATTATCAATCAACTGCGGGACACTCTCGTGATCGAGACGCGCCAGCGTTTCAAGAATATTCAGCCCGGAGGTTTCCCAGAAGTTATTCACCTTCGTCGGCTTGCCGTGTTGAATGGTCAACCAGCCATCTCGCGCCAACCGCTGCAATACTTCGCGTAGCGTGGTACGTGTCACCCCAATAAGTTCGGAGAGTTCACGTTCAGCGGGCAAAATAGTGCCAGGTGGGAAGCGGTTATTCCAGATACTTTCAATGATGTACTCTTCCGCGAACCCAGCCGGGCTTTGCGCCTTAATGACCATAGTAAAAATTCCATTACACAGCAAAACATAGTTACACACATCATACCAGATGGGTATCTTAGCTGATAGCTGACGCAATGAAGAAAAAGTGGATCAAGGCTTCATTTTCCAAATAACGCTACAGTACAGCCAACCTTGCCAGTCTCGTGAATAGCTTGCCTGTACTCCCTCCTCCCGCTAAGCTTTGCGGTCAAACATAAAAACATGATTTCATTTTTAAAGGTAGGGAAATCACCATGGAGCTATCATGGGGCCGCGCTATGTGGCGCAATTTTTTAGGTCAATCACCAGACTGGTACAAACTTGCACTGCTTGTCTTCTTAGTCGTTAACCCGATTATTTTTTTCATCAACCCTTTTATCGCCGGCTGGTTGCTGGTGGCCGAGTTCATTTTCACGCTGGCGATGGCGTTAAAATGCTACCCACTGCTGCCAGGCGGGCTGTTGGCTATCGAAGCTGTCATTATTGGTATGACCAGCGCCACGCATGTGCGTGAAGAGGTTGCCGCAAATCTTGAGGTGTTATTGCTGCTGATGTTTATGGTGGCAGGCATCTACTTTATGAAGCAGCTATTACTGTTTATTTTCACTCGTCTGCTGCTCACTATTCGCTCCAAGACGCTGCTGTCACTGTCTTTTTGTGTTGCAGCCGCTTTCCTCTCTGCGTTCCTCGATGCGTTGACCGTCGTTGCCGTGGTAATCAGCGTTGCGGTCGGGTTTTATGGTATCTACCATCGCGTTGCTTCTTCTCGCGCGGAAGACAACAACATGCTTGATGACAGCCATATCGATCAGCACAATAAAGTCGTACTTGAGCAGTTCCGCGGTTTTCTGCGTAGCCTGATGATGCACGCGGGTGTCGGTACGGCGTTAGGCGGCGTGATGACCATGGTGGGCGAGCCACAAAACCTGATTATTGCCAAAGCGGCTGGCTGGCATTTTGGCGACTTCTTCCTGCGCATGTCGCCAGTTACCGTCCCGGTACTGATTTGCGGCCTGTTAACCTGTGTACTGGTCGAGAAATTGCGCTGGTTTGGCTATGGCGAAACGCTGCCGGAGACCGTCCGTGATGTCCTGCAACAGTTTGACGATCAGAGCCGCCAACAACGTACCCGCCAGGACAAAATCAAACTGATTGTCCAGGCGATTATTGGCGTCTGGCTGGTCGTTGCTTTGGCCCTGCATCTGGCAGAAGTCGGATTGATCGGTTTGTCGGTCATCATTCTGGCAACCTCGTTGACCGGCGTAACCGACGAACATGCGATAGGTAAGGCCTTTACCGAGTCGCTACCCTTCACCGCGCTGCTGACCGTGTTCTTCTCTATTGTCGCGGTGATTATCGATCAACAGCTCTTTTCGCCGATTATTCAGTTTGTTTTGCAGTCGTCTGAACATGCACAACTGACGCTGTTTTATCTCTTCAACGGCCTGCTGTCTTCGATCTCTGATAACGTTTTTGTTGGTACGATTTATATCAATGAAGCCAAAGCCGCGATGGAACATGGGACCATCAGCCTTAACCAATTTGAGCTGTTGGCAGTGGCGATCAATACCGGGACCAACCTGCCTTCGGTGGCCACGCCAAACGGCCAGGCTGCATTCCTGTTCCTGCTGACCTCTGCACTGGCGCCGTTGATTCGCCTCTCTTATGGTCGCATGGTGTGGATGGCCCTGCCTTATACTCTCGTCCTGACGCTCGTCGGCCTGCTTTGCGTCGAGTTCACGCTAGTTCCGGTGACCGAGTGGATGACCCAAACGGGCTGGTTAGCTACACTTTCATAACAATTAACCGGGCGAATCACTGCCCGGTTTGACTTTTTGCATGATAAATATCCGATTACGCAAATTTTCAATTCCCGCTAGTGGCGCATAAAGTGAATTGGTTTAAACTGCGGTCTCTACGCATGTTGCAGGGAAATGATTATGTTGCGATTTTTAAACCAGTGCTCTCGAGGTCGTGGAGCATGGTTATTGTTGGCGTTAACCGCCTTTGCGCTGGAGCTCGTCGCGCTGTGGTTCCAGCACGTCATGCTGCTAAAACCTTGCGTGTTGTGTATTTACGAACGTAGCGCATTATTTGGCGTGATGGGTGCAGGGCTGGTGGGTGCTATCGCACCAAAAACACCGCTGCGCTATGTGGCGATGATAATCTGGATTTACAGTGCCTGGCGCGGACTTCAGTTAGCGTATGAGCACACCATGATTCAGCTGCACCCATCCCCGTTTATGACCTGTGATTTTGCCGCACGCTTCCCAAGCTGGCTGCCGCTGGACAAATGGCTGCCGCAGGTGTTTTTAGCGTCCGGTGACTGTGCTGAGCGCCAGTGGTCTTTTTTAACCCTGGAAATGCCGCAGTGGCTGTTGGGGATCTTCGCCGCCTACCTGGTGGTCGCCGTGCTGGTAGTGATAGCACAGCCGTTCAAACCGAAAAAACGTGACCTCTTCGGTCGCTAACAGAGACGCTCCTTCGGGAGCGTTTTTTTTGCCTTAAATTCATTGCCTGCTGGCATCTATAAGATGTATATTAAATACATCTTATAGATGCCACACCAAGGAGATGTCATATGTCCCATTTACGCATCCCGGCAAACTGGAAAGTTAAACGCTCTACTCCCTTCTTCACGAAAGACAACGTCCCGGCAGCACTGCTTTCTCACCATAACACTGCAGCAGGCGTTTTTGGCCAGCTTTGCGTGATGGAAGGTACGGTAACGTATTACGGCTTTGCCAATGAAGACGCAAAAGAGCCTGAAGTAAAAGTGGTGATTAATGCCGGTCAGTTTGCGACCAGTCCGCCGCAGTACTGGCATCGCGTTGAATTAAGCGACGACGCGCAATTCAACATCAATTTCTGGGTTGAAGATGACAACCATGGCGATGAGATGTATCAGGCGAAAAAGTCTTAAGCCTTAACGCCTGCTAATCGATGGGCGGTTTAGTCCGCCCATGAAGGTTTGTTCAGAATATGATCCTGCCAGTCACGCACTTCCGATTCTTTCACCGCAATATGACGTACTGAAATACGTTCACCGTGCATCGCCGCTTTTGACCCCGTCAGCAGTGGATGCCACTCCGGCAGCCCTTTACCTTCCGCTAGCAGACGATACGCGCAGGTCATCGGCAGCCATTCAAAGGTAGGCAGATTATCGCGCGTCAGTTTGATACAGTCAGGCTCGTACTCGAATCGGCGTTCGTAATTACGGCACTGACAGGTTTTGATATTGAGCTGCTTACACGCGACGTTAGTAAAATAGATTTCGTCGGTGTCTTCATCCATCAGCTTATGCAGGCAGCATTGACCACACCCGTCACATAATGACTCCCACTCGGCATCGGTCATTTCATCCAGGGTTTTACTTTGCCAGAAAGGTATGTCGCTCATCAGGGTATCCGCTATTGCAATAAAGCTGCACCTTATAACCAGTCTGGCACGCTGATGCAAGTTTTGCCGCCCGAAAAGGCG
>NZ_SZWU01000020.1:201012-210871 GCF_005280935.1 Citrobacter sp. wls757
GTGTCGTCAGCGTTTGACCATGAAAACTGATAGCCAGCTCATCACCGCTGTTTAACGGCCCAACGCCCGCTGGCGTCCCCGTCAACACAACATCGCCCGCTTTGAGAGTAAAGAAACGACTCATGTAGGCAATCAAAGGAACGATGTGATGGATCATATCCGCCGTGGTGCCGTGCTGGCGCTGCTCACCGTTAACCATTAACCCGAGCATCGTATCCTGAGGATCACCATTAAATTCCGCTACCGGAATAAACCCTGACAGCGGGCAAGAGTTATCAAAGCCCTTCGCTTTTTCCCACGGTTGCCCCGCCTTCTTCATTTTGCCCTGAATATCACGCAGGGTCAGATCCAACGCGACGCCATAGCCCGCAATGGCTTTGCGCACATGTTCTTCCGTCGCCTGACGTAGGGTCGCGCCAATTAGCACAGCCAGCTCAACTTCATGGTGAACCGAACCCATATCAGATGGGATCACCAGCGGCTGGCGTAAATCGCACAGCGCGGTTTCCGGTTTAATAAACAGCACCGGCTCTTCCGGGGTACTTCCGCCCATCTCTTTAATATGATTAGCATAGTTACTCCCTACGCAAACCACCTTACTCACCGGATAATCCAGCAGAGCACCATGCCAGTTATGATGTTGATACATTACTTTCCCCTAACGTAGTTATCAATTTCAGGTACTGCATCGATGGGGCGTGCTGCTGCCGGATGCAGTTTAACGTTTATCGTCTGGTGTATTTTGTTTCGTCGCGGCCAGATGCTGTTTAAGTAAATCTTCTGGCGGCGGTGGTATTTGTAAATAATAGCCCTGCTCGGTGAGTGCCTGTTTTACTTTTTCCAGATCGGCATTAACCAGCTTTTTACGGCCATCAAGCGGCAACATCATTGCCAGCGTCGGCTGACCAAATCCTTTCATCAGTTCTTCAGGAACTCGCGAGAAATCGTCTTTTTTTTCGACATATAAATAGGTCTGGTCACGTTTACTGCTTCGGTAGATCACACAAAACATATCTTTTACTCTGAATTCACGGAATGGTGGCTTGCCTCAATATAATACTGACTATAACATGCCTTATAGTCTTCGGAATATCACCCCGCGCTGGGGATGATAAATAGCAAATTGAGTAAGGCCAGGATGTCAAACACGCCAATCGAGCTTAAAGGCAGTAGCTTCACCTTATCAGTGGTTCATTTACATGAAGCAGAACCCGAGGTTATTCGTCAGGCGTTGGAAGACAAAATCGCGCAGGCACCTGCTTTTTTAAAACATGCTCCCGTAGTGGTTAACGTGAGTGGTCTTGAAAGCCCGGTAAACTGGTCAGCGCTGCAGAAGGTTGTCGCGTCTACCGGATTGCGCATTATCGGCGTTAGCGGATGCAAAGACGCCAGACTCAAGGCTGAAATCGACGAAATGGGTCTTCCTTTACTGACTGAAGGTAAAGAAAAAGCTATTCGTCCTGCGCCCGTTGAGGCCCCGGCTCCCGTCGCTCCGCCACAAAACGTTACTCCCATCACTAAAACACGATTAATAAATGTGCCGGTTCGTTCCGGTCAGCGCATTTATGCACCACAATGTGATCTGATTGTTACAAGCCACGTCAGTGCAGGCGCAGAGCTTATCGCTGATGGCAATATTCATGTTTATGGAATGATGAGAGGCCGTGCGTTGGCAGGCGCAAGCGGTGACCGGGAAGCGCAAATTTTTTGTACCCATCTGACGGCAGAACTGGTGTCTATCGCAGGTGTTTATTGGCTGAGTGATAAAATCCCAGCAGAATTTTATGGCAAAGCGGCACGTCTGCAATTAGCAGAGAACGCTTTGACAGTTCAACCGTTGAATTGATCCCTTTTTAACAAGGAATTTCTATGGCACGCATTATTGTTGTTACTTCGGGTAAAGGGGGCGTTGGCAAAACCACCTCCAGCGCGGCCATCGCTACAGGTTTGGCCCAGAAGGGAAAGAAAACTGTCGTTATTGATTTTGATATCGGCCTGCGTAATCTTGATCTGATTATGGGTTGTGAACGCCGCGTCGTTTACGACTTCGTCAACGTTATTCAGGGCGATGCGTCGTTAAATCAGGCGCTAATCAAAGATAAGCGTACCGAAAATCTCTTTATTCTTCCGGCCTCACAAACTCGCGATAAAGACGCGCTGACGCGTGAAGGCGTCGCGAAAGTTCTGGACGATCTGAAAACGATGGAATTCGACTTCATCGTCTGCGACTCTCCGGCGGGTATTGAAACTGGTGCGCTGATGGCCCTGTATTTTGCCGATGAAGCGATTATTACCACCAACCCGGAAGTCTCCTCTGTACGTGACTCTGACCGTATTCTGGGTATTCTGGCGTCGAAATCTCGTCGCGCGGAAAACGGTGAAGATCCAATTAAAGAGCATTTGTTACTGACGCGCTACAACCCTGGCCGCGTAAATAAAGGTGACATGCTGAGCATGGAAGACGTACTGGAAATTCTGCGAATCAAGCTGGTTGGCGTGATTCCTGAAGATCAGTCGGTCCTGCGCGCGTCTAACCAGGGTGAGCCGGTTATTCTCGACATCAATGCTGATGCCGGTAAAGCCTATGCTGATACCGTAGACCGTCTGTTGGGAGAAGAACGTCCTTTCCGCTTCATTGAAGAAGAGAAGAAAGGTTTCCTCAAACGCCTGTTCGGAGGATAAGTTATGGCATTACTGGATTTTTTTCTCTCGCGGAAAAAGAGCACAGCGAACATCGCTAAAGAGCGACTGCAGATTATTGTTGCGGAACGTCGTCGTAGTGACGCCGAGCCACATTATTTACCGCAGCTGCGCAAGGATATTCTCGACGTTATCTGCAAGTATGTACAAATTGATCCCGAAATGGTCACAGTACAACTTGAACAAAAAGACGGCGATATTTCGATCCTCGAACTTAACGTGACATTACCTGAAGCAGAAGAGTCTAAATAAGCTCTTTTGTCGCTAAATCATGGTTACGAAAAAGGCAGATTATTCTGCCTTTTTTATTTTCTGTCTCTGACTAACCTATCGAGCATTTATTCCAAAGTAAACTTTGGGTAGTTTTCGGCAAAATAGCGGCGCAAATACTCAACCGTAATACGGATTTTTGCCGACGTCGCCAGCCGGGAGACATAAACCGCCCATATATTGGCGGGTTGATAATACTCAGGCAATATATGCACCAGATGTCCGCTGGCAATGTTGTCGCAAACGTCCCACCACGAACGCAAAGCAATTCCCTGCCCATCCAGACACCATTGATGTACCACTTCGCCATGGTTAGACGACAGCGGCCCCGTAACCTTTATTGAGTGTGCGCCCTCTTTATTACGCATTTGCCAGATACCAAACGGATGGTCGCGTTCTTTAATAACCAGGCAGGGGAAAGTAGAAAGATCGTTCAGTTGTTTCGGCACTCCATGCCGCGCCACAAATCCCGGCGAGGCGCACAGAATACGATAGTTAGTCGCCAGCTTGCGGGCAATCAGGTTCGGCGCGATATCATCCCCGATACGAATATCGAGATCGACGCCCTCATTGACCATATCTACCAGACGGTCTTCAACATCGAACCTCAGTTCTAACTGCGGGTACTCTTTTGCCAGCGCAGACAGCGCCGGAGCGACCACCCGGCGGCCAAAACCAAAGCTACTGATAATTCGTAGCATCCCCTGCGGGATCTGCCTGGCATCGGACAGCTCGTCCATCATCTGATCGACATCCTGCAGGATCCGCTGTGCCCATTCGTAGATCCGCTCCCCCTCTTCCGTGATGGTTACGCGCCGCGTTGTTCGGTGCAACAGCACCACGTTCAGCGTTTGCTCCAACAGGGCAACGCGCTTACTGATAAAAGCCGGAGATACGCCCAGCTCTTCGGCAACGGCGGCAAATCCCGCACGACGTGCAACCAGCATAAAGACGCGTAAATCATTTAGCAGCGGCAGATTATTCATGATCTGTGTTTTATGTTTCACCAGTTAGGGGGATTAACTATTAATCAGTCAATTATAGGATACGGGGAAAGTCAATTTTGATGGCGTACAAGTGAGAGCTGCTATGAAGAAAACCTGTCGTATTGCCGCTATCCCCGGAGATGGCATTGGTAAAGAAGTCCTGCCTGAAGGCATTCAGGTGTTGCAGGCAGCCGCCGAGCGTTGGGGGTTGTCACTCAGCTTTGAGCAAATGGAATGGGCCAGCTGCGAGTACTACGCCCATCACGGAAAGATGATGCCGGATGACTGGCATGAGCAGTTACAATCCTTCGATGCTATCTATTTTGGTGCCGTTGGCTGGCCGGACACCGTGCCGGACCACATCTCATTATGGGGCTCGCTGCTTAAGTTTCGCCGCGAATTTGACCAGTATGTCAACCTGCGCCCGGTACGCCTGTTTCCAGGCGTACCTTGCCCGCTGGCAGGCAAGCAGCCAGGAGACATTGATTTCTATGTGGTGCGCGAGAACACCGAGGGAGAATACTCTTCACTCGGCGGACGCGTAAGCGAAGGTACAGAACACGAAGTGGTTATCCAGGAGTCGGTCTTCACCCGTCGCGGCGTCGATCGTATATTGCGTTACGCTTTCGAGCTGGCACAAAATCGCCCGCGCAAAACCCTGACCTCGGCGACCAAATCCAACGGCCTGGCTATCAGCATGCCGTACTGGGACGAGCGCGTGGAAGCAATGGCGCCTCACTATCCCGAGATCCGTTGGGATAAACAGCATATTGATATACTCTGCGCCCGCTTTGTGATGCAGCCGGAGCGTTTTGACGTGGTGGTTGCCTCCAACCTGTTTGGCGACATCCTCTCCGATCTCGGTCCAGCCTGTACCGGAACGATTGGCATTGCGCCTTCAGCCAACTTAAACCCGGAACGCACCTTCCCGTCTCTGTTCGAGCCAGTGCACGGTTCGGCCCCCGATATCTACGGCAAGAACATCGCCAACCCTATAGCGACTATCTGGGCTGGCGCCATGATGCTCGACTTCCTTGGCAACGGTGATGCTAACTATAAAGCCGCCCACGACGGTATTCTGGCGGCAATTGAGCAGGTTATTGCCAGCGGCCCGAAAACACCGGATATGAAAGGCAATGCCACCACCCAACAGGTTGGCGAGGCCATCTCTCGGGCATTGCGTTAGAGGTCAAACCACGGAATATGAGCCGCGTCACTGACGCGGCTTTTTTATGCTTTTTATGGCACCAATAACCTGCGCCAATTCACCTTTTATTATTTCCGTTCTGTGTTTTATTGCTTCACGCATCGAGCAATTGTTTAATTCATGTAAAGAACAAATAATAAAATTGTTAAATACAAGATCACTGATTCCCTACAGCATGATAACAACGACAGGCTAATGCCATACGCGGGCAACTGTGCCCAGGAGATCCCATGTTGAGCAACGTTAAGAAAAAAGACATGCCGCTGATAGCCATCAGTCTGGTGGCTATTCTTTTCATCGCCGCCACACTTAGTCTCTTCCCTCAGCAGTCTGCACAAGTCGCAAATACCCTTTTTAACGGCGTTACCCGTATGCTGGGTTCCGCCGTGCAGATCCTCGTTCTGATGGCGATGGGTCTGGTCGTCTGGCTGGCCACCAGCAAATACGGCAACATTCGTCTTGGAGAAGGAAAAGCGGAATACAGCACGCTGTCCTGGCTGTTTATGTTTATTTGTGCCGGACTAGGTTCCTCCACGCTCTACTGGGGCGTTGCTGAGTGGGCCTATTATTACCAGACCCCGGGTCTGAATATCGCTCCGCACTCGCAAAAAGCGCTGGAATACAGCTTACCCTACTCTTTTTTCCATTGGGGAATCAGCGCCTGGGCGACCTATACGCTGGCTTCATTAACCATGGCCTACCACTTTCATGTGCGGAAAAACAAAGGGCTGAGCCTGTCCGGAATAATCGCCGCTATCACCGGCGTGCATCCGCAGGGCGTCTGGGGCCGGCTGGTTGATTTGATGTTCCTGATCGCCACAGTTGGCGCGTTAACCATCTCTCTGGTTGTCACCGCCGCCACCTTTACCCGTGGTTTATCTGCTCTCACGGTTTTACCGGATAACTTCACAGTACAGGCGTTTGTTATCCTGTTCTCTGGCGGCATTTTCTGTCTGAGCTCCTGGATTGGCATCAACAACGGCTTGCAACGTCTGAGCAAAATGGTCGGCTGGGGGGCGTTTTTACTGCCGCTGTTGGTGCTGATTGTCGGCCCGACCGAGTTCATCACCAACAACATCATTAACGCCATCGGTCTGACGACACAAAACTTTTTGCAGATGAGTCTGTTCACCGACCCGCTCGGCAACGGTGAGTTCACCCGCAACTGGACGGTGTTCTATTGGCTGTGGTGGATCTCCTACACCCCTGGCGTGGCAATGTTTGTCACTCGCGTATCCCGTGGTCGCAAAATCAAAGAGGTTATCTGGGCGTTAATCCTGGGTAGTACCGTTGGCTGCTGGTTCTTCTTTGGCGTGATGGAAAGCTATTCCATTCACCAATTTGTGAACGGTGTGATCGACGTACCGCAGGTTATGGCCACGTTAGGCGGCGAAACAGCCGTACAGCAAGTGCTGATGTCGTTGCCTGCCGGGAAACTGTTCCTGGTGGCGTATCTGGCGATCATGATTATTTTTCTCGCCTCGCATATGGATGCCGTCGCCTACACCATGGCGGCCACCAGCACGCGTAACCTGCAGGAAGGGGAAGATCCGCAGCGTAGCTTACGTCTGTTCTGGTGCGTGGTCATCACCCTGATCCCATTATCAATTTTGTTCACCGGCGCGTCCCTGGAAACCATGAAGACCACGGTGGTTCTGACCGCACTTCCCTTCCTCGCCATTCTGTTGGTGAAGGTTGGCGGTTTTCTTCGCTGGGTACGGCAGGACTATGCCCACGTTCCTGCACATCAAATTGAAGGTCATCTCCCCGAAACGCCAGTGGACGTCCCCGTCGCACCACCGGCCGGGACATTACTCAAAGGCGACAATTAAGCGCCAGTAAAAAATCCTCTTACTCACAAATTAAAGGTATTCCAATGAGCAATCTGAGCCCTGAGTTTATTCTGCCGCAAAATTTCTGTGCCAACCCGCAGGACGCCTGGACT
Organism: Citrobacter sp. wls757; assembly: GCF_005280935.1. Lineage (NCBI taxonomy): Bacteria > Pseudomonadati > Pseudomonadota > Gammaproteobacteria > Enterobacterales > Enterobacteriaceae > Citrobacter > Citrobacter sp. wls757. Next base: position 208,121 of record NZ_SZWU01000020.1, read on the forward strand.
ATCCCTGCCCGGTTCTATACCGACCATCAGGCCTTCGAGCACGAGCAGGAGAAAGTGTTCGCTAAGAGCTGGATTTGTGTAGCCCACAGTAGCGAACTGGCGAAACCCAATGACTATGTAACCCGGGAAGTGATTGGCGAGAACATCGTGCTGGTACGTGGTCGCGATAACGTGCTGCGCGCGTTCTACAACGTTTGCCCGCATCGTGGTCATCAACTGTTGAGCGGCGAAGGGAAAGCGAAAAATGTGATTACCTGCCCTTACCACGCCTGGGCATTCAAGCTTGACGGTAACCTGGCGCATGCACGTAACTGCGAAAACGTTGCCAACTTCGACAGTGAGAAAGCACATCTCACCCCGGTACGGCTGGAAGAATATGCCGGATTCGTGTTTATCAACATGGATCCGAACGCGGGCAGCGTGGAAGAACAACTCCCAGGTCTTGCAGACAAAGTTATCGAAGCCTGCCCTGATGTGCATGACCTGAAGCTGGCGGCGCGCTTTACGACCCGAACTCCAGCCAACTGGAAGAATATTGTCGATAACTATCTGGAGTGCTACCACTGCGGCCCGGCTCACCCTGGTTTTTCCGACTCGGTTCAGGTTGATCGTTACTGGCATACTATGCACGGCAACTGGACGCTACAATACGGTTTCGCCAAACCGTCAGAGCAGTCATTTAAGTTCGAAGAGGGTGTTGATGCCGCCTTCCACGGTTTCTGGCTGTGGCCGTGCACCATGCTCAACGTTACGCCAATCAAAGGCATGATGACCGTTATCTACGAATTTCCAGTGGATGCAGAAACTACGCTGCAAAACTATGACATCTACTTCACCAACGAAGAACTGACCGAAGAGCAGAAACAACTGATCGAATGGTATCGCAACGTCTTCCGCCCTGAAGATTTACGTCTGGTTGAAAGCGTCCAAAAAGGGTTGAAATCGCGCGGGTATCGCGGTCAGGGCCGCATTATGGCCGACACCAGCGGCAGCGGTATCTCCGAACATGGCATTGCCCATTTCCATAATCTGGTCGCGCAGGTGTTTCAGGAATAACCAGAGGCTGTAACGACAGATTCCGGCGCATCGTTAAGCCGCGCCGGACAGATTTTTTAGGGAGTGCCGCAATGTCTGATTATCAAATGCAAGAAGTCCGGGTCAGCCGGATTGAGACGATTACCGCGCAGGTAAAACGCTTTACTTTAACGGCGACATCAGGCGAGCCGTTGCCCGCGTTTCAGGGTGGCAGCCATATTATCGTGCAGATGCGCGATGGCGAGAATCTGTACAGCAATGCATACTCGCTGATGAGTTCACCCTTTGATACGAGCACCTGGCAAATCGCCGTACGACTGGAGGAAGCATCCAAAGGCGGCTCACGATATCTGCATCAAAACGTGAAACCCGGCGACACGCTCACGATCTCCACACCAAACAATCTGTTCGCCCTCGCTCCTCAGGCACAACAACATCTGTTGATTGCTGGAGGTATCGGCATCACACCGTTTTTATCGCATATCCCGGAGCTGGAACATTCTAAGGCGCAATGGCAACTGCATTATTGCTCTCCCAGTCAGGACAACTGCGCGTTTTATGACGAACTCCTGCAGCACCCCAGCGTCGATCGTATTCATCTGCATCTGTCAAGCGCAGGGACCCGCCTTGATTTATCTCGCCTGCTGGCCGATGTCGAACCCGGCACACATATTTACACCTGCGGGCCAGCAGTGCTCAACGATGCCGTCAGAGAAGCGGCTTCCCTCCATAGACTGGACAGCAATACGCTACATTTCGAACAATTTGCGCTGGAAGATAAAAGCGGTGATGCCTTTACCCTGGTTCTGGCGCGTTCAGGACACGAGTTTGTGGTCCCGGAAGAGATGACCATTTTGCAGGTTATCGAAAATAACAAAGCCGCGCGCGTTGAGTGCCTGTGCCGGGAAGGTGTTTGCGGCACCTGTGAAACGACGATTCTTGAAGGGGAAGCGGATCACCGCGATCAGTATTTCAGCGACGACGAAAAAGCCAGCCAGCAAAGCATGCTTATTTGCTGCTCACGCGCCAAAGGTAAGCGCCTGGTGCTTGATTTGTAGCGTTGCGCAGGCCGGGTTAGCAATGGCGCAACCCGGCGAGCCTGGTGACTTACTGCGGATATTCCTGCAGCAGCGCGTTGAGACGATCGGACATCAGTTCGCCACGCCAACCGGAAACCAACTCCGGCAGGGTCTGCTGCGGCTTTAATTTCCAGTGCCAGTTGAGTAGCTGGTTGATTTGACGGCGTGAAGCCAGCAGTTCGACGCTAAGATTATGCTCAGTACTCACCTCGGCAACCAGCGCCTTAATGGCTTTAAACGCTTTGCGGTATCCAGGCATATCCATCAAATTCAGCAGCGGCTGTGGCAGTGATTCTTCCGGTAAAGCCTGCGCTTTTTCTACCAGAGAAATCAGCGTTTTGCCGTGGAAGCGAATTTCACTACCGGAAAGGCCGAGGCTGTCCAGTTCACCCAGACTCCCTGGCATATAACGAGCGACCGACCACAGGTGTTCTTCACGCACTACAAAGTTCACTGCCAGATCGCGCTCACGTGCTTTACGCAGTCGCCAGTCGGCAAGCAGTTGCAAGCAGGCCAACTGACGGGTACGCAGCTGCCAGGCGTTAGTGATATCGCGCCATGCGTCTTCAGGCGCCAGAACTTCCTGGCGACGCTGCTGCATTAAGCGACATTCGTCCAGTGCGGCTGGCAGCCAGCC
>NZ_SZWU01000020.1:210921-211464 GCF_005280935.1 Citrobacter sp. wls757
TGTGGTGATCGGTAATAGATACCAGACATCAGCCGCCGCGTACTCACACTGACGCTCGGTCAGCGGTCTGGCCAGCCAGTCGGTGCGGGATTCGCTTTTGTCCAGCGCCACCCCCGTAAACTCTTCCACCATCGCGGCAAACCCCCACGACAGCGGACGACCGCAAAAAGCAGCCAGAATTTGTGTATCAATCAACGGCTGCGGCAGTTCGCCAAAAGCGTTGAGAAACACTTCCAGATCTTCGCTACCTGCATGCAGGAATTTGGTGATGGCAGTATCACGCAGAATATCGCGCAGCGGCGACCAGTCGGTGATCCCCTGCGGATCAATCAGAGCAACGTGTTTGCCATCAAACAGCTGGATCAGCCCCAACTGCGGATAATAGGTACGCGTGCGAACAAATTCTGTATCCAGGGCTATCGCCGGAAATTCACGGACGGCTTCGCACAGCGTGGCCAACGCGTCGTCCGTGGTGATCATTTGATAATTCAAATCGTGCTCTCTTAGGTTTGCGCCAAAAAAAACGCCGGATTTCCCGGCGTT
>NZ_SZWU01000020.1:211521-227471 GCF_005280935.1 Citrobacter sp. wls757
CCACTTTGGCACGCGCTTCGTCACGTAATTCTCGTCGCAAAATTTTACCAACGTTAGATTTCGGCAACTCATCGCGAAACTCCACCAGCTTTGGTACTTTATAGCCCGTCAGGTGACGACGACAGAAAGTGACCAGTGCGTCATCGGTTAACGAGGCATCTTTCTTCACTACGAAAATTTTCACCGCTTCACCGCTGCTGCCGGACGGAACCCCAACCGCAGCCACTTCCTGCACGCCAGGGTGTTGCATAACCACGTCTTCAATTTCGTTCGGATAGACGTTAAAGCCGGATACCAGGATCATGTCCTTCTTACGATCGACAATACGCAGGAAGCCTTCATCATCCATCACCGCAATATCGCCGGTGTGCAGCCAGCCGTCTTTGATGATTTCGTCAGTGGCGTCCGGTCGCTGCCAGTAGCCCAGCATCACCTGTGGACCTTTCACACACAGCTCACCCGGTTCTCCCGGCGGCACTTCGTTGTCGTCGTCGTCCACCAGCTTGACCTCAGTGGAGGGAACCGGTAAACCGATACTTCCGCTGTGGTAGTCAATATCGTGAGGGTTAACACTCACCAGCGGCGCGCACTCCGTCAGGCCATAACCTTCCAGAAGATACTGCCCCGTCAGCTTCACCCAGCGCTCAGCTACCGCTTGTTGAACCGGCATTCCGCCACCTGCCGAGAGATGCAGTGACGAGAAGTCCAGTTGCTGGAACTCTTTGTTATTCAGCAGCGCGTTAAACAGCGTATTGACGCCGGTCATCGCGGTAAACGGATACTTCGCCAGCTCTTTTACCAGCCCCGGAATATCACGCGGGTTAGTAATCAGCAGGTTTTGACCGCCTAGCTCAATAAACAGCAGACAGTTCATCGTTAGCGCAAAAATGTGATACAGCGGTAACGCCGTCACCACTAATTCTTTACCCGGATGCAGCAACGGACCGTAGGTAGCATGAACCTGCTCAAGGTTAGCCAGCATGTTGCGGTGTGTAAGCATCGCGCCTTTCGCCACGCCGGTTGTCCCGCCGGTATATTGCAGAAACGCCAAATCTTCCGACACCACTTCGGGCTTCACATACTGCATACGATAGCCGTTTTGCAGCGCACTGCGAAATGAGATGGCATCCGGCAGGTGATACTTTGGCACCAGGCGCTTGATGTACTTCACGACAAAGTTAACCAGCGTTCCTTTGGCGGTAGACAGCTGATCGCCCATACGCGTCAGGATCACGTGTTGCACCGACGTTTTGTCGACCACCTTTTCCAGCGTATGAGCAAAGTTAGATACGATGACAATCGCCGACGCGCCGCTGTCGTTGAGCTGATGTTCCAGCTCGCGAGGCGTATACAACGGGTTCACATTCACGACGATCATGCCGGCACGTAAAATCCCAAACAGTGCGACCGGATATTGCAGCAGATTCGGCATCATCAGCGCGACGCGATCGCCCTTTTTCAGCCCGAGCCCCTGTTGCAAATATGCGGCAAACGCACGGCTACGCTCTTCAAGCTTGCGGAAGGTCATCACCTCCCCCATGTTTACAAACGCGGGCTGATCGGCATACCGTCTTACTGAGTGTTCAAAGAGTTCCACCAGGGATTGATAACGGTCAGGATTGATCTCCGCAGGAACACCAGCGGGATAACGGTTAAGCCAAACCTTTTTCAATACATCACCTCTAAAATGCGTATTCGTCGTCATCACAACCCCAGGCAATAAACAAACTGTTAACATAATATTAACTCAGCGTACCAGTTTGTTTATTACACAACGACAAGGTTGCGAAGCACGTCACTATTTATTTTTCTTATATCCACGTTAATGCAGAAACAGCGGACGAGCCGCTGTTTCTTTTACCATTAAAACAAAGAGTTACTCTGTTACTATGGTCTGAACCTGTGCCGGGCCGGGATTGTACCAGCCCCATCCGCCGTAGCCACCGTAAGGCCAGCCACGCGCACCGTAGAACCAGGGGTCGATAGGCTGAGGCGGCATGACAATCTGCTGAGTAATATGCCAGCGTTTATAACCAGTTACCTGCATCAGCATGAATTTATACGGCGTATTACCGATTTTTCCGTCCACCGTACCGCTAATCGGGCCGACGACGGTGACCAGTTGCCCGCGAAAGTCCACCGGGTCAAGGAAGCCATTTACATCAGCATATATCCGCCCACGAGAGGCTTCACCCAGCACGGGGCGTGCACCGCTATCGAGCGGAACGGTGGCAATTTCCAGACGGGATTTTCCCTGCTGGTTCTGAATATCCACCACTTTGCCGCCGAAACGCGCTTCCTGTCCGACATACAGCTGCGGCGCATTCATCACCCGCACCAGATCCTGCTGCGGCATCGGGCTCGAACCTTTAATCGCATCCGGGATGGTGACGCAGCCGCTAAGCATTAACGCTAAGGCCCCCGCCAACACACCTTTCAATAACTGCTTTTGCACCGCCATATTGTGACTCCCTTTTCTTAGCTTCTGCCCCGGCCTGTTCACAATGCTGTGCACTGACGACTGTACGTCTTAGCCGGGGTTCTACTACTAAGATTCATTCTTTACCGGGAAGTTTCTTCCACGCCACGGTGTTACGTAAATAAACAGGTTCAGCGTGTTCGACCGCTACGGTCTCACCCGCAGCCAGCATTTGCGTGGCGACGGGCAGCATGTCTTCAGCCGCTGGAAGCAGCACGTCACCATCGCTGAGCGTCAGCCCGCTGTCTTTACCAAGCTCAGGCCATGCCGGCCAGCCCGTCCCGACCGTCACCCAGTCGCCAGACAACTGCAATAAACGCTCATGTACCTGCTCGGGGGTTAACACCGCTTCGGTTTCTTCACCGTGCCAGTTACCGTTGTCATCACGCTGGTATTCGGCCCAGTAGACTTCACCCATTCGCGCGTCAATCGCCGCCAGCACGCGAGTCGCGCCCGACTTACGCCAGGCGCCCTGCGCCATGGTCGCCAGGGTGGAGACGCCGATCATCGGTAAGTTTGCGCCTAACGCCAGCCCCTGAGCAATGCCAATACCGATACGCACGCCGGTGAAACTGCCGGGACCGCGACCAAACGCCAGGGCGTCGATATCGGTTAACGTGAGATCGCCAGCGGCCAGGATTTCCTGAACCATCGGTAAAATTCGTTGGGTGTGTTCTCGTGGGCAAAGCTCAAAGTGAGCCTTGATAGTACCGTCATTCCACAGGGCAACAGAGCACGCCTCTGTGGCGGTATCGATAGCCAGAATTCGCATGGGTGTTTGTGATCAGATCAATAAATTTGGCGCGCATCTTACCACACTCCGTAACAAATTACTCAGTCGTTGGTATGGCAAGAAAGCGAACCGCGCGAGCGATGTCACGCGTCCGCGGCGCAGGAGGAAGACTCGCCAGGAAGGTGGCGCCGTATGGCCGCATAACCAGACGATTGTCGCAAATCACCAGCACGCCGCGATCGTCAGCATCACGTATCAGACGCCCTACCCCCTGCTTCAGGGTGATTACCGCATCCGGCAACTGGACGTCTTCAAACGGATCGCCGCCGCGCAGTCGACAATCCTCCATTCGGGCTTTTAACAGCGGGTCGTCCGGCGAGGTAAACGGCAGTTTATCGATTATTACCAGCGACAGGGTATCACCGCGCACGTCCACGCCTTCCCAGAAGCTGCTGGTGGCAACCAGTAGCGCATTACCTGCGCTGACAAACTGCTGTAGCAGTTGTCCTTTGCTGGTTTCGCCCTGCAGCAGTACGGGAAGCGTCATAGTAGCGCGGAATTGTTCCGCCAGATCGCGCATCATCGCGTGCGAAGTGCACAGCATAAAACAGCGACCGTTGTTCGCTTCGATAATAGGTCGCAGCATGGATGCCAGCTGACGCGCAGCCCCCGGCTGGTTGGTTTGTGGGAGATTACGCGGTACGCACAGCAGCGCCTGGCGCGTGTAATCAAATGGGCTTGGCAGCAGCATCGACTCGGCATCTTCAATACCCAGTCGTGCAGTGAAATGATGCAGGTCATCGTTTACCGACAGCGTCGCGGAAGTAAAAATCCAGCAGCCCGGCTTTTGTTCCATCACTTCTTTGAATTTATCCGCCACCGTAAGCGGCGTCAGCGCGAGGGTGAAATGGCGGGAGGTGCATTCATACCAGTAGCTGAAGCCTGGCTGGTTGATCTCTTTCAGGCGCTTCAGACGCGCACGATAAAGCGTGGCGCGCTCAAACGCGGCATCCAGCAACGCCGAACGCCCGAGGGACAGCTTCGCCACGTCATAACACAGCTCCAACGTGTCATCGAGCAGCAAAAACGCGCGCTGTACGCGCTGGTCGGCCAGCAGTTCCCGCAGGTTTCCGCGATAGCCCGGCTCACCAAGCTGCAAGCGGAAGTCCTGAGCGCTTTGTGCAAGGCGATCGGCGCACTTTTGCAGCTGCTGAGTGTCTTTCAGCTCGGTGCGATAGGCAATGGTGATGTCTTTCGCCAGGTCTAACAGCTGGCGACTGGAGAGCGATTGACCAAAGTACTGGCTGGCGATATCCGGTAACTGATGCGCTTCATCGAAGATCATCACATCAGCCTCCGGGATCAGTTCGCCAAACCCGCTCTCTTTTACCACCATATCGGCGAGAAACAGATGATGGTTAACCACGACGACATCCGCATCCATCGCTTTTTTACGCGCTTTAACGACAAAACACTCTTTATACAGCGGGCAGTCGCTGCCCAAACAGTTGTCATTAGTGCTGGTCACCAGCGGCCAGGCCTGAGAGTCTTCCGCCACGCTGACGCAGGTGCTGATGTCCCCATCAAGGGTTTGATTTGACCAGGAGCGCAGCAGAATGACGTCGCTTAACGTTTGTACCGGCAAGTCGCCACCCGCCAGCGCCTGCTGTTCGAGACGCTCAAGGCACAGATAGTTTGAACGCCCTTTCAGCAGCGCCAGTTTACCGGTGAACTTCAGTGCTTTAGCGACAGTCGGGAGGTCGCGGCTGTATAGCTGATCCTGCAACGCCTTCGAGCCCGTGGAGACAATGACCTTCTTTCCTGCACGCAGCGCTGGGGCAAGATAAGCGTAGGTTTTACCCGTTCCGGTTCCGGCTTCTACCACCAGTGGTTGTGATTTTTCGATGGCATGACTGACGGCGATGGCCATCTGCCGCTGTGGTTCTCGCGGTTTAAAACCCGGTATCGCTTTAGCCAACTGACCGTCTGCTGCAAAATCGTCCGTCACACTGCCCCCTGTTCATTTGAACAGGGATTATGTCAGGCCAGCGGGTCTTTCGCCAGTTGAAGAGGTGACGTGGGCACAACATTATGGCAGTCTTGGCGCAACCCAAAGCTATTATGAAAAAACGTAAACGAGGAATGATTTATGACGATTGTGCGCATTGATGCCGAAGCGCGTTGGTCCGACGTGGTAATCCACAACAACACGCTGTATTACACCGGCGTGCCGGAAAATCTGGATGCAGACGCCTTTGAGCAGACGGCAAATACGCTGGCGCAAATTGATGCGGTGCTGGAAAAACAAGGCAGCAACAAGTCACGTATTCTTGATGCCACCCTATTTTTGGCAGACAAAAACGATTTTGCCGCCATGAACAAAGCCTGGGACGCGTGGGTCGTTGCTGGCCACGCGCCGGTACGTTGTACCGTTCAGGCCGGATTGATGAACCCGAAATACAAAGTTGAGATTAAGATAATCGCTGCAGTTTAAGCGGCGTTATTCGTCTTCATCTTCAAAACGCGCCACGATCCGCTCGCCGGTATGACTGGCGCGTAACTCTTCAGCAACCAGAGCAATGGCTTGTCCGCTGCTCATCCCCTGCGACATCAGCTCCTGAATACGCTCTACCGCTTTTTGCTGCTGCTCATGACTGAGTGAAGGTAAACCTGCAAACATTGTTAACTCCTGCTAAATTGTCTGCGCTAATTATTTCATGCTACCGGGCAGTTAGCCAGTAGAGTAGCAACGAGTCAGGACTGATGAAGACGTTATCTCCCGCAGTAATCACATTACCCTGGCGTCAGGACGCCGCTGAACGCTATTTTTCGACATTAAGCCATCTGCCCTGGGCGATGCTGCTGCATTCAGGTCAAGCCGACCATCCGCATAACCGCTTTGATATTCTGGTGGCGGATCCCGTCACCACGTTGGTTACACGTGCTGAAGAGACCGTAGTGCAGGACGGGCACGCAATCACGCGCTCGCTTGATGATCCTATGACGGTATTACATTCCGCGCTAGCTGCACACAAGATTCACCCCGAGTATCACCCGGATCTGCCGTTTCAGGGCGGCGCGTTAGGTCTGTTTGGCTACGACCTTGGCCGACGCTTTGAATCTCTGCCCACTATTGCTGAGCGCGATATTACGCTACCGGATATGGCCGTTGGCATTTACGACTGGGCGCTGATTGTTGACCACAAGTTGCAGACCGTATCGCTGCTCAGCCATACCGATGTCGAGGCTCGCCTGAAATGGCTCGACGCGCAACAACCGCCAACGCGTGAGCCGTTTACATTGACCTCGGCGTGGCAGTCCAATATGAGCCGCGCCCGGTATGGCGAAAAATTCCGCCAGGTACAGGGCTATCTGCACAGCGGCGATTGTTACCAGGTCAACCTCGCGCAGCGTTTTCAAGCGCATTACGAGGGGGATGAGTGGCAGGCATTTGTCAAACTCAATCACGCTAACCGCGCCCCGTTCAGCGCGTTTATTCGTCTTGAGGAAGGCGTTATCCTCAGCCTTTCGCCAGAACGTTTTATTCTGCTGGAGAACCAGCATATCCAGACCCGTCCTATTAAAGGTACGTTGCCCAGGCTTGAAGATGCCGATGCCGATCGTGAGCAGGCCCGGCGGCTGGCGAATTCGCCGAAGGATCGTGCGGAGAACCTGATGATCGTCGATTTGATGCGTAATGATATTGGCCGCGTTGCCGTACCGGGTTCGGTACAGGTTCCAGAGCTGTTTGTCGTCGAACCGTTCCCTGCCGTTCATCATTTGGTCAGCACCATTACCGCACGTCTGCCAGAGTCATTACACGCCACCGATCTGCTACGCGCCGCCTTCCCCGGCGGCTCTATTACCGGTGCGCCGAAAGTGCGGGCGATGGAAATTATTGACGAACTGGAGCCACAAAGACGTAATGCCTGGTGCGGCAGCATCGGTTATCTGAGTTTCTGCGGCAATATGGATACCAGCATCACCATTCGCACACTGACAGCCACAAACGGACAAATTTATTGTTCCGCTGGCGGCGGCATAGTGGCGGACAGTCAGGAAGACGCGGAGTATCAGGAAACGTTTGATAAAGTGAATCGTATTTTGCACCAACTGGAGAACTGAGACGTGGAATACAGCAGCCTGACGCTTGATGATTTTTTATCGCGCTTCCAACTCCTGCGCCCGCAGGTCAACCATGCCGCGTTAAACCAGCGCCAGGCCGCCGTACTGATCCCCGTCGTGCGTCGTCCACAGCCGGGGTTGTTGTTAACCCAGCGTTCCGTTCACCTGCGCAAGCACGCCGGACAGGTCGCCTTCCCCGGTGGGGCGGTGGATAGCAGTGATGCCTCGTTAATTGCCGCCGCCCTTCGCGAGGCACAGGAGGAGGTGGCGATCCCACCTTCATGCGTAGAAGTGATCGGCGTTCTGCCGCCGGTTGACAGCGTGACCGGTTTCCAGGTCACCCCAGTGGTAGGCATTATCCCGCCTAATCTGCCGTATCGCGCCAGTGAAGATGAAGTCTCAGCAGTGTTCGAAATGCCGCTGGCCCAGGCCCTGCATTTAGGTCGTTATCACCCGTTGGATATCTACCGCCGCGGCGATTCACATCGTGTATGGCTTTCCTGGTATGAGCAATATTTCGTCTGGGGAATGACCGCCGGAATAATTCGTGAGCTGGCGCTGCAAATTGGCGTCAAGCCCTGACTATACTTATCTTTACGCGCGCCATAGACAACTTGAAACTCAGGTCACAACATTAGTAAAACCGCGGTTATCTATTAGTTTAATTCATGTGAATAGTTAAGCCGATCGCCGCGTTCCCTCTTACACTATGCGCAGTTATAACATCGTTACTGGAAAGCCCAGTCGCCCTGTAGGAGTATTATCGTGATTAGTCTATTCGACATGTTTAAGGTGGGGATTGGTCCCTCATCTTCCCATACCGTAGGGCCTATGAAGGCGGGTAAACAGTTCGTCGATGACCTGGTCGAAAAAGGATTACTGGACAGCGTTACTCGTGTCGCCGTCGACGTGTATGGTTCACTGTCGCTCACGGGTAAAGGTCACCACACCGATATCGCCATTATTATGGGTCTGGCAGGCAATGAGCCTGCTACCGTGGATATTGATAGCATCCCCGGATTTATCCGCGACGCAGAAACGCGTGGACGCCTGCTGCTTGCACAGGGTCAGCACGAAGTGGATTTCCCGCAGAATGACGGGATGCGTTTTCACAACGGCAACCTGCCGCTGCATGAAAACGGAATGCAGATCCATGCGTACAATGGCGAAACCGTCATTTATAGCAAAACCTACTACTCAATCGGCGGTGGATTCATCGTTGATGAAGAACATTTTGGTCAGGATGCCGCGGGCGAGGTCAGCGTGCCTTATCCGTTCAAATCCGCGACTGAAATGCTGGAGTACTGCAATAGCACCGGCCTGTCTCTCTCTGGCATGGCGATGCAGAACGAACTTGCTCTGCACAGCAAAAAAGAGATTGAAGAGTACTTTGGCCATGTCTGGCAAACCATGCAGGCCTGTATCGATCGTGGCATGAACACCGAAGGTGTGTTGCCGGGTCCGCTGCGCGTTCCTCGTCGTGCTTCAGCTCTGCGTCGTATGCTGGTTTCCAGCGATAAGCTGTCCAACGATCCGATGAACGTGATCGACTGGGTGAACATGTTCGCGCTGGCCGTTAACGAAGAAAACGCCGCGGGCGGTCGCGTGGTGACAGCGCCAACCAACGGTGCCTGCGGTATCGTGCCTGCGGTACTGGCCTATTACGATCATTTCATCGAGTCCGTCAGCCCGGATATCTATACCCGCTATTTCCTGGCGGCCGGTGCAATTGGCGCGTTGTACAAAATGAACGCCTCAATCTCTGGTGCAGAAGTAGGTTGTCAAGGTGAAGTGGGCGTAGCCTGCTCCATGGCTGCCGCTGGTCTGGCTGAACTGTTGGGCGCGAGCCCTGAGCAGGTGTGTGTTGCTGCCGAAATCGGCATGGAACATAACCTCGGCTTAACCTGCGATCCGGTTGCCGGTCAGGTACAGGTTCCATGCATTGAACGTAACGCCATTGCTTCAGTGAAGGCGATCAACGCTGCGCGTATGGCAATGCGCCGTACCAGCGCGCCGCGCGTCTCGCTGGATAAAGTCATTGAGACCATGTACGAAACAGGTAAAGACATGAACGCCAAATACCGCGAAACGTCACGCGGTGGCCTGGCAATCAAAGTTCAATGTGACTAATACTTAATTTTCGCCCATCTGCGACGGATGGGCGAATTTGCCCCCTCTCCCTCGTCTACTGTAATTTTCCCCACTACACTTGCTCTGTTGCTGTTGGCTTCTGTGACCAACGGCTTATCGGGCGGCCCGCATGCAAACAGCACAACGGATCATTAAAAATTATCGCCGGAATCGCTTAATCGTCTGCACAGTATGTGCACTACTGACGCTCATCCTCACATTAACTGTTCGATTTATTTCGGAGCGTAATTTAAATCACCGAAATATCATCACCTTTGCCAACCATGCTGTAGAAGAACTGGATGACGTACTTTTACCCTTGCAGACCGGACGTGATGTATTGCTGCCGTTAATTGGCCTCCCCTGCTCAGTGGCACGTTTACCGTTAAGCAAACATGCCGCAAGACTGCAAACGGTGCGTTCTATTAATCTGATTCAAAGCGGGATCCTCTATTGCTCCAGCATTTTTGGGTATCGCAATGTCCCCATTCGTCAACTACAGCCCGAATTACCCAGCCGGGAACCGCAACTGCTGCTGTCTACTGACCATTCGCTGATTAAAGGCAGCCCGATTCTGACGCAATGGTACCCGTCCTCTGCCGATGGTGAAGATGGCGTGCTGGAAATCGTCAATATTGATTTATTGTCGTCTATGTTGCTTGAACCCCAGCCGCCGCAGATCACCGATGCCAGCTTAACCGTTGGTAATCGGCATCTACTGTATGATCAAGGTGTGGTCGATACTCTGCCTAAGCTAAATGATGAAAAACGCTACCAGCTGTCATCTCAACATTTCCCGTTTACCATTAGCGTCACCGGCCCCGGTCCCAGTGAACTGGCGATTAAACATCTGCCAACACAGCTGCCGCTGGCGGTGATCCTAAGTTTATTAGTGGGTTACCTGGCATGGCTGGCGACCGCCAGCAGAATGAGTTTTTCCTGGGAGATTAATCTGGCCCTTGCTGCTCGGGAATTCGAGCTGTTTTGCCAGCCGCTGCTTAATGCGCAAACCCAGCAATGCATGGGCGTGGAGATTCTTCTACGCTGGAATAACCCACGCCAGGGTTGGATCTCTCCGGAAGTGTTTATTCCCATCGCTGAGGAGCACAACCTGATTGTGCCGCTAACCCGTCATGTCATCGCAGAAACCATTCAGCAAAGACACGTTTTCCCGATGAGCAGTCAGTTTCATATTGGGATTAATGTCGCCGCCAGCCATTTTCGTAACGGCACGCTGCTAAAAGATCTCAACCAATACTGGTTCAGCCAGCACCCAATCCAGCAGTTGGTTATCGAACTGACCGAACGCGATGCGTTACTGGATGTGGATTATCGGGTCGTACGCGAATTAAATCGTCTTGGCGTAAAACTGGCAATTGATGATTTCGGCACCGGCAATAGCTCGCTCTCCTGGCTGGAAAAACTCCGCCCGGATGTGCTGAAGATCGATAAATCATTTACTTCGGCAATAGGAACAGACGCCGTGAACTCAACCGTCACAGACATCATTATCGCTTTGGGGAAAAAATTGAATATAGAACTGGTGGCGGAAGGCGTTGAAACCCAGGCGCAGGCTCAGCATTTGCGCCGACACGGCGTACATTTGTTGCAAGGTTTTTTGTACGCAAAGCCAATGCCGCTGCGTGATTTCCCAAAATGGCTGGCGGGCAGCACGCCGCCGCCCACCCGACATAACGGGCGACACAGTATGCCCGTCATGCCGTTTCGCTAAACCCGATTACTCGTCTTCGTCGTGAGCGGGTTGTTCTTTAACAATGCGAACTAAATCCACACGATAGTCATTCGCTTCGACAATCGTAATGCTCAGCGGTGCAACCTCGATAACATCACCGACACGTGGAATATGGCCGTTAGCCGCAATGACTAAACCTGCCACCGTGGCGATGTCTTCGTCTTCATTCACTAACGTATCCACGTCCAGCGCCTGTTGCAACGCATGCAGATCGGTACCGCCTTTGACCAACCAACCACCTGCATCAGCAATAATTTCAGGTGTTTCATCGGCATCCGGGAATTCACCGGCAATGGCTTCTAATACGTCCAGCGGCGTGACCAGACCCTGTACTACGCCAAACTCGTTAGTGACGATAACGAAGCTACCGCGGGCACGACGCAGTACGCCTAACAGATTGATCGGGTCCAGCGTCTCCGGAACAACAATAGCCGGAGAAGCAGAGGCAATCGCCGCCACATCCACACCGTCTTCCAGCGCCACCAGCAGCTCTTTAGCACGCACGATACCGATGATTTCATCCAGTTCGCCACGACACACCGGGAACAGGCTGTGAGGTGAAGAGAGCAACTGCTCGCGAATTTCTGCCACGCTCAGGTCGGCATCAACCCAGCTGATTTCACCACGAGGCGTCATAATGCCGCGTAACGAACGCGACGCCAGGGAGAGGACGCCGTTGATCATATAGCGTTCTTCTTCCACAAACGCGCCTTCCGGGACAGGAACCGGCACCGGGTTATCGGATTCCATCTGCACGCTGGCCTGACGTTTACCGCCCATCAGACGCAGGATTGCATCGGCAGTACGTGCACGCAGCGGCAGCGTCGACTGGTGGCGAATAAAGTTACGACGGGCAATCTGGTTAAACAACTCGATGATGATCGAGAAACCAATCGCCGCATACAGATAACCTTTCGGAATATGGAAGCCAAACCCTTCGGCAACCAGGCTCAGACCAATCATCAACAGGAAGCTCAGACACAGCACCACCACCGTCGGGTGTTGGTTCACAAATCGTGTCAGCGGCTTAGAGGCCAGCAGCATCACGGCCATGGCAATCACTACTGCCGCCATCATCACTGGCAGATGGTTGACCATACCGACCGCTGTAATCACGGCATCCAGCGAGAACACCGCGTCGAGGATGACAATCTGCGTTACGACAACCCAAAAGCTCGCATACCCTTTCGTCTGCCCGGTATCATGTTCACGGTTTTCCAGCCGCTCATGCAGCTCTGTCGTAGCCTTGAACAAGAGGAAGATACCCCCCAGCAGCATAATCAAATCGCGCCCCGAGAACGCATAGTCCATTACCGTGAACAGCGGCTTTGTCAGCGTCACCATCCACGAAATCACGGACAACAAGCCCAGACGCATAATCAGTGCCAGTGACAAACCGATTAAACGCGCTTTATCACGCTGTTTCGGCGGCAGCTTATCAGCCAGGATCGCAATGAAGACCAGGTTATCAATACCCAGAACAATTTCGAGAACGACAAGCGTGAGCAAACCCACCCAAATCTGCGGGTCCATTAATAATTCCATGACAAGCTCCTGCTTAAGGAATGACCAAACTGCGCGCTGAGGATCTCAGGCGTTAAAGCGATATGCAGAGAAAATTTGTGGCAAAAAGTGCCAATCTGACAGGCTTGATACGGCCTGAAGGTGAAATGACGTCGGTGACGATCCATATGGTGGGCTACTGCCCTATACTCCTGAGTAATTAAACAGATGCTAAACATAACAGAGAGAAGCTGTTTTTAGCAAAGATTTACCTTCCTTTGCAATAAGTTGTTTCGGAGATATTTTACCCTTCGAAATTTCTTTTTATCGGAAGTTAAATTACGGATCTTCATCACATAAAATATTTTTTTCGATATCTAAAATAATTCACGAAAATCATAGGTTTTTCTTTGTAACCCTTATCTGAATCGATTCGATTGCGGACGACGATTCAAATACATCTTCACGTTGATGTGTTAACGATAATAAAGGAGGTAGCAAGTGACCATTGCTATTGTAATAGGCACACATGGTTGGGCTGCAGAGCAGTTACTTAAGACGGCAGAGATGCTGTTAGGCGAGCAGGAAAACGTCGGCTGGATCGATTTCGTTCCAGGCGAAAATGCTGAAACGCTGATCGAAAAGTACAACGCTCAGTTGGCAAAACTCGATACCAGTAAAGGCGTGCTGTTTCTCGTTGACACATGGGGAGGCAGCCCGTTTAACGCTGCGAGCCGCATTGTCGTCGATAAAGAGCATTACGAAGTAATCGCCGGTGTGAACATTCCCATGCTGGTTGAGACCTTCATGGCGCGTGATGACAACCCAAGCTTTGATGAATTAGTGGCACTGGCCGTTGAAACCGGCAGCGAAGGCGTGAAAGCGCTGAAAGCAAAACCGGTGGAAAAAGCCGCTCCTGCCCCCGTCGCGGCACCGAAAGCAGCAACCCCCGCGAAACCGATGGGGCCGAACGATTATATGCAGATCGGCCTGGCGCGTATTGATGACCGCTTAATCCATGGTCAGGTGGCAACTCGCTGGACCAAAGAAACCAACGTAACGCGCATTATCGTCGTCAGTGATGAAGTTGCCGCCGATACCGTGCGTAAAACGCTGCTGACTCAGGTAGCACCTCCGGGTGTGACGGCGCATGTGGTTGATGTCGCGAAAATGATCCGCGTCTACAACAACCCGAAATATGCAGGTGAGCGTGTGATGCTGTTGTTCACCAACCCAACCGACGTAGAACGTATCGTTGAAGGTGGTGTGAAAATTACCTCCGTGAACATTGGCGGTATGGCTTTCCGTCAGGGTAAAACGCAGGTAAACAACGCAATTTCTGTCGATGACAAAGACATCGAAGCCTTCAAGAAACTCAACGAACGCGGTATTGAGCTTGAGGCCCGTAAGGTTTCTACCGATCAGAAACTGAAAATGATGGATTTGATTGCCAAGGTGAAATAATTCCCTGGCATTTACTTAGTTTTCACACTTAAGTCTGTATAGCAATAGGAGAAGTACAATGGAGATTACCACTCTTCAGATTGTGCTGGTGTTCATCGTCGCATGTATCGCGGGTATGGAGTCGGTACTCGATGAATTTCAGTTCCACCGTCCGTTGGTGGCCTGTACGCTGATTGGTGCCGTTCTTGGGGATATGAAAACCGGTATTATCATCGGTGGTACCCTGGAAATGATCGCCCTGGGCTGGATGAACATCGGTGCTGCGGTTGCACCAGATGCCGCACTGGCCTCAATTATCTCTACCGTTCTGGTTATCGCGGGTCATCAAAGCATTGGTGCCGGTATCGCGCTGGCTATCCCACTGGCAGCAGCAGGCCAGGTACTGACCATTATCGTTCGTACAATCACCGTAGCATTCCAGCACGCAGCGGATAAGGCAGCCGAAAACGGTAACCTGACTGCGCTCTCCTGGCTGCACGTATCCTCGCTGTTCCTGCAGGCTATGCGTATCGCTATCCCGGCGGTAATCGTAGCGATTTCTGTTGGTACCAGTGAAGTTCAGAGCATGCTTAACGCCATTCCGGAAGTCGTAACCGGTGGTCTGAACATCGCAGGCGGTATGATCGTAGTGGTTGGTTATGCGATGGTCATCAACATGATGCGCGCAGGCTATCTGATGCCATTCTTCTACCTCGGCTTCGTCACCGCGGCATTTACTAACTTCAACCTGGTTGCTCTGGGTGTGATTGGCGCAGTCATGGCCATCCTCTACATTCAGCTGAGCCCGAAATATAACCGCGTAGCCGGTGCACCTGCTGCGGCGGCTGGCAATAACGATCTCGATAACGAACTGGACTAGCAGGTGAGCGAAATGGTTGATATGACTAAAACTACCACCGAGAAAAAACTCACTCCGAGTGACATTCGTGGCGTGTTCATTCGTTCTAACCTGTTTCAGGGTTCATGGAACTTCGAACGTATGCAGGCGCTGGGTTTCTGTTTCTCCATGGTACCGGCTATCCGCCGCTTGTACCCGGAAAACAACGATGCACGTAAGCAAGCGATTAAGCGTCACCTGGAATTCTTTAACACCCATCCGTACGTAGCGGCTCCAGTACTGGGCGTTACGCTGGCAATGGAAGAACAGCGTGCAAACGGCGCAGAGATTGACGATGGTGCCATCAACGGTATCAAAGTTGGTCTGATGGGTCCGCTGGCAGGCGTCGGTGACCCGATCTTCTGGGGTACCGTACGTCCGGTCTTCGCCGCACTCGGCGCAGGTATCGCGATGAGCGGCAGCCTGCTGGGGCCACTGCTGTTCTTCATCCTGTTTAACCTGGTTCGTCTGGCAACCCGTTATTACGGTGTGGCATATGGCTACCGTAAAGGTGTCGATATCGTTAAAGATATGGGCGGCGGCTTCCTGCAGAAACTGACCGAGGGGGCGTCAATCCTCGGCCTGTTTGTCATGGGGGCATTGGTTAACAAGTGGACGCACGTAAACATCCCGCTGGTGGTTTCCACTATCACCGGTCAGGATGGTCAGACTCGTGTTACCACCGTGCAGACTATCCTTGACCAACTGATGCCGGGTCTGGTTCCTCTGCTGCTGACATTCGCCTGTATGTGGCTGCTGCGTAAGAAAGTGAACCCGCTGTGGATCATCGTTGGCTTCTTCGTCATCGGTATCGCGGGCTACGCTGTCGGACTGCTCGGCCTGTAAGACTGTTGTACATCACCGGGGGCTTGCCCCCGGTTTTTCT
>NZ_SZWU01000020.1:227509-228968 GCF_005280935.1 Citrobacter sp. wls757
GAGGGTTGAGGATTCATGACTATCACGGACCTGGTGCTGGTTCTATTTATCTTTTCGCTGCTGGCGTATGCCATTTACGATCAGTTCATCATGCCCCGCCGTAATGGCCCTACTCTGCTTACTGTCGCCCTGCTTCCCCGCAGCAGAGTTGACAGCGTTATCTTCCTTGGCTTGGTAGCTATTCTTATCTACAACAACATCACCAGCCACGGCGCGCAATTTACCACATGGTTATTATGTGCACTGGTATTGATGGGGTTGTATCTGTTCTGGATCCGTACGCCAAAAATCATCTTCAAGCAGAAAGGTTTTTTCTTCGCCAACGTCTGGATTGAATATAACCGCATTAAAGAGATGAATTTATCTGAAGACGGTGTATTAGTGATGCAATTAGAACATCGAAGATTGTTGATCCGCGTACGAAATATAGACGATCTTGAGAAGATATATAAACTTTTAATTTCAAATCAATAGTTTATAAATATAGCCTGAACTATGTTTTTTATATATCAGTATAAAAACCAACATAGCCAAGGCTATATTTAACTGTCCACAATGTTATTTATTTTAACGTTTTATTTATAAATAAATCTAAATGAAAATCGTTTTCAATTAGAAGTCAAATATTATTTCTGCGTTTCTTGTTTTATATTCTCAAAATATGTTAAGGTTGCGCCCGTCGTTGGGGAGTAGCCGATTTCCAGACTCCGGAAATGTACGTGTCAACATACTCGTTGAAAAACGTGGCGCGTACGGACTGAATTTACAGGTTCAGTCAGGCGAGACCATAGGCACATCAACTGCAATGCATATCTGAATGGCGCTGTATTTACAGTGATTCCGGCCTGTATGCATGGTTACTGGGGGCAGTGATGTGTTTTATGGATACCCCGGTCAGGACGCTGTTATGAATCTCACCGCTACCGTTCTTCTCGCTTTTGGCATGTCGATGGATGCTTTCGCTGCATCAATTGGCAAAGGTGCCACCCTGCATAAACCCAAATTTTCTGAAGCATTGCGCACAGGTCTGATATTCGGCGCAGTTGAAACGCTTACGCCGCTGATTGGTTGGGGCATGGGTATGTTGGCCAGCAAATTCGTGCTGGAGTGGAACCACTGGATCGCCTTCATTCTGCTGATCTTTTTAGGCGGGCGAATGATAATCGAAGGTTTTCGCGATAACGGTGATGAGGATGAAGAACCGCAGCGCCGTCATGGTTTCTGGCTGCTGGTTACCACCGCCATTGCCACCAGTCTCGACGCAATGGCCGTCGGGGTGGGTCTGGCTTTCCTGCAGGTCAATATTATTGCCACTGCGCTGGCCATCGGCTGCGCCACATTGATTATGTCCACGCTCGGCATGATGATTGGTCGTTTCATTGGCCCGATGCTGGGCAAACGAGCAGAAATTTTGGGTGGGGTGGTGCTGATTGGTATCGGTGCCCAGATCCTCTGGGCA
>NZ_SZWU01000020.1:229023-236257 GCF_005280935.1 Citrobacter sp. wls757
ACGCTGCCAGACATGAATACTAAAGTCGGTCTGGCAGTCAAACGTCTTTTTCTCCGCTAACGTTTCCCACACCTCCGGCTTTGCCCGCCAGGCGAACGGCGTCATTTGCAGTAACGCAACGGCCTCGCTGCCCTGAAGCTGCATCTGATACCCCAGCGCAATACTCTGTTGCAGAACAAAACCGTCCAGTTGCTCTGTGTGCGGCGCATGCAAACGCACCTCATCATAAATAAGCCCTTTCAGTTCCATTAAATGACGCGGTCCCGGCGTGGCGGTGATAACCCATCCCCCCGGTTTAACCACGCGTGCCAGCTCTTGCGCTTTACAGGGCGCGTAGATCCTGATGATGGCATCCATTGACTCATCTGCGAACGGCAGACGATGGCTGGAGGCAACGCAAAAGGTCACCTGCGGATAGCGTCTGGCTGCAGCTTTAATTGCCACTTTGGAGACGTCAAGACCAAAGGTTGTACAACCCGTCAGCGCGTCGGCAAACGCATGGGTGTAATACCCTTCCCCACAGCCAATATCCAGGATCGCTGCATCTTCTGAAGTCGACTTCTCTTTCAGCACATTCACAATCGCATCACGCAACGGTTGATAGTGCCCGGCATCAAGAAATGCCCGTCGCGCCTGCATCATCTCAGCGCTGTCACCCGGATCGCGCGATCGTTTATGCTGAACCGGCAGTAAGTTGACATACCCTTCTTTCGCCACGTCAAACTGGTGCCGCCCGGGGCAGACAAAACTGTTATTCGCTTGAGTAAGAGGCTGGTGGCAAAGAGGACAGGAAAACGACATGACAACTCCGGCAGGTGACTTAAGGGCGCAAGTGTAACTCGAATTGCGCCCTGGGAAAATAACTTACAACGACGGCGAGGATACGTTGCTGCCGTGCATCACCAGCAGATGATCGGAGTCAGCAGGCATGCCATCCGGTTTAACGTTCTCCAGACGCAGGACATCACCCATTATCTGGCTGAAGACAGGCGCAGAGACAGCCCCACCATAATAAGCACCGTTTTGCGGATTATTGATGACGACCACCAGTGCAAATTTCGGGTCGCTCGCTGGCGCAACGCCTGCCGTGTAGGCCACGTATTTATCGACATACTTACCGTCATCACCAATTTTCTTTGCCGTTCCTGTTTTAACCGCCACGCGATAATCCCTGACCGCGGCTTTAGTTCCCCCACCACCGGGTAACGCAACGCTTTCCATCATATGTTCAACCTGGTGAACCAGCGCCTCCGGCATCACTCGGGTACCGATTACCGGCGGGTCAATACGGGTAATCGAAAGGGGCCGATAGATACCAAAACTACCAATGGTTGCATATACGTGCGCCAACTGCAGCGGCGTTACCATTAACCCATAACCAAATGCAAAGGTCGCGCGATCCAAATCGCTCCAGTAGCGGCGCTGAGGCATCAAACCGCTGCTTTCACCGGTTAATCCCAGTCCGGTTGGATCGCCAAAACCAAAGCTTTTATAGGTATCCAGCAATTTTTGGACAGGCATAGCCAATGAAAGGTGCGACACGCCGGTATCGCTCGATTTCTGTAAAATCCCGGTCAGCGACAGTTCCGGGTAAAATCCGACGTCGCGAATGCGATGTCCATCAAGGTAAAAAGGATGGGTATCAATCACGCTGTCGGGTTGTACTATCCCCTGCTGGAGTGCAGTCATAATCACCAGCGGTTTAACGGTTGAACCGGGTTCAAACGTATCGCTAATTGCACGGTTACGAAAATCATCCAGTACCGCGCCATCACGATTATTTGGGTTGAAGTCAGGAAAGCTCGCCATGGACAGTATTTCACCGGTAGCAATGTTGACCAGCACTGCGGCTCCTGATTCTGCTTTATTCCACGTAACGGCATTGTCCAACGCATCTTCGGTGACCGTCTGCAGACGCTCGTCGATGCTGAGCTGTAATTCGTGTGCAGGTACAGGCGTAACTTCGGTGATATTCTCAATGACATGGCCAAATTTGTCTTTACGTACCAGACGGGAGCCAGGTTTACCCATCAGCTGGTTATTAAAGCTCTTTTCCAGCCCTTCAATGCCTTGTCCATCAATGTTGGTAAAACCAATGAGATTCGCCGCTACGTGGCCTGCGGGATAGAACCGGCGGGATTCCTCGCGCAGGTTGATGCCCGGGAGATTAAGATCATCGACCCACTCAGCCTGCTGAGGGGAAATTTGTCGTGCCAGATAAATAAAACGTCCGCCAGGATTACTGTTAACGCGTTCCGCCAGCGTACTCAGTGACAAATGCAGAGTCCTTGCCAGAGCCTGCCAGCGTTCGTTGTAACCCACGCCTCCCTTGCTGATGATGGTCTTAGGATCGGCCCATACGGCGTTAACCGGAACACTTACCGCCAGCGGTCGCCCTTCTCTGTCGGTAATCATCCCGCGCGGCGAGGCAATAGTTACCTCACGTAACGAACGCATGTCTTCCTGTTTCACCAGACTCGTCGGCGTGACAATTTGCAGCCACGCAACCCGACCCAGCAGCAATCCCAGACTCAATAATATTGCCACACAAAGCAGGGCAAAACGTACGGGAGTAAAATTGCGCGCGTCGCCGTCGTTTTTCTTTTTCACCTGGTCTCCAGCAAGATAGTTTTTCAGGTGTCTGATTTAACGAGAAATGTCGTAAGAAAGCGGGGAAAACTATGCTACGAACATCACGCCTTTGCAACAAAGCGCTAATGGAAGGGCATTTAGAAATATTTAGACGTATTTTGAATTAAAAAGCCCCGCATAGGCGAGGCTTTATATCTGAGATGGTTGCGCATATGCGCTTCAAATCAGTGGTGTCGATCAGATAGCTGTTACGTTAACAGCAGCCGGACCTTTCTGGCCGTCCTGAATTTCGAACTCAACGTTCTGGCCTTCAGCCAGAGTTTTGAAGCCGTTACCCTGGATAGCGGAGAAGTGTACGAACACGTCTTTGCTGCCATCAGCCGGAGTAATGAAACCAAAACCTTTAGACTCGTTGAACCACTTAACTTGACCTTTAATCTTTGCCATTTGCAAAATTCCTTAGAGTATTTTCTTCGCCCGCAGGCATAACATAGATAAAACTGAGACATTACTGCTTGAGGCACTAATATAAGGTTCGGCAGAGAAGCGGTATTCAACGTCAACGTGTTTACTCAGGACTTCTTTACTGAAAATGCCACACATAAACAGAACTGTACCTCGTTTAACCCAAAACGTGTTATCACATACAACGTTAATAATGGCAAGCCATTTTTAAACGTGTCTCGATCGGTCGCACAAATCCCGTCGTTCATCAAACAGCAACTGCACAGTTATGCGCCACACCGAGTAGTGTTATATTCCCGCCGCTCGCCCCATCCCCCGCCTGGCTTGCACCATAGCCGGGACATTTCTACCATAGCTCAATAGCTTCGGTTGTTCCAGATTAGCTGTTACAGGGTGTGCCGGATATCATTTTTCATGCTTAGTAATGCATAAAATGTCACAAGCGTAAAAATGAGATCCGCCTTCTGCTTTTGCACCAAAATAATGAAAGAATGATGACAATGCACAAAAAAAGTAAGAGAAACGTTTCGCTGTTAATAAAACGATCGCTATCACAAAAATGACATAATCATATTTTTATCGTATGGGAAATTATATTTATATCAGACCGGGGATAAGATATTAATTGGTTGGAGCATCTGAAAATACTGAGTTTACACGCGTATCAGAGTGCTAATTACACGACATATACAGAAGAAAATAATCTGGCACGTTGGTGACAGGATGAAACATCTGAGAACAAAAGCAACAGATCCTCACCCTGTCATACCGTTTTTACCGCTCAGCTACCAGGCGGATGATGTCATCATCTTCATCCTTCGCTGTGACCGCAGCAGGCTCTGCTGCTTTTTCAGGCTCGTTAGCTTCGCAAAGGCGACGGAGCAATGCGTTCTGTCTTTTTTGCTGATCTAACAATGCTTCAAGCAGCTCAATCTGCTCATTAGTACGCGAACTTGCCCGATTGACGAAAAACCACAGTACAAGCCCGACAACCAGAATCACCACCGATACAGCCAAAGACGCCAAACCCAACGCGCCAGAATTCAAAACTTCGTTCATTTCACCACCTCAATGTAGACAGCGTAGTTTACCACTGCCGCACAAGAAGGTAATCAACTGTGGCAAAAATGCGCTTACCAGGGAATAAATTTATTGATGGCACAAATACCGCTGAAAAATTGTACATCCTGATCGCACATGATGTTGAACACTTGCGCCCACATCAGTATGCATACCAGCACGACAACTATCAGCACTACCCAGCGAATTTTTTTCACTCCAGCTCCACTCTTCGAATCTACATCTTATGCCTATAAATTATCATGCGTTACCTAAACCCAGCGTTAACTGTATCGGCATTCAATCTTTTTAGGAATGATTCACTTGTTTCATCCCATGTACAGGCTAATCTAATAATAACGAGAAAAGATAAGAGGTTGTAATGCGTCTGATAATCCGCGCTATTGTGTTGTTAGCTCTGGTTTGGATCGGTTTATTACTGAGCGGCTACGGAATTTTGATTGGAAGTAAGGAGAATGCAGCGGGTCTGGGCTTGCAATGCCAATATCTGACCGCCCGCGGAACCAGCACCGCACAATACGTCCACACAAACAGCGGTATCATTGGCCTGTCGGATTGTCCCTTGTTAAGAAAAAGTACGGTCATTATTGATAACGGTTAATATAGCAACAATACATACGCTACGTTATTTGCATCAACTAACGTTATGACTGTTCATAAAAAACCCCAGATACAAAAATACCTGGGGTTTTTAAGTTGACGCTATTACGCCAGATTAGAACGGATAGTCGTTATAACCCATTTGTTCTGAAATTTTACGCGCAGCCGTATGCAGCATCGCCACATACTCGTGCAAACGTTCCTCTGAGAAACGCAGCGTCGGGAATGAAATACTCAAGCCTGCAATCACCACACCGAAACGGTCAAACACCGGCACACCGATGCAGCGCAGACCTTCTTCCTGTTCTTCGTTGTCTTCACCGTAGCCCTGCTCACGGACTTTATCCAGCAGTACCAGCAATTCATCAGTATTGGTAATAGTACGGTCGGTACTGCGTTTGTACTCAATACCATCCAGAATTTGCTTCACTTCATCGCGGTCACGCCATGCCAGCAGAACTTTACCGATAGCCGTGCTGTACAGTGGATTACGGCGACCTACGCGAGAATACATGCGCAGATTGTACATGGAGTCGATTTTATGAATGTAGACGATGCTGTCTTCATCCAGTGCGCCAAGGTGTACTGTCTCTTTGGTCAGGCGCGAAAGTTCGCGCATCTGAATATCAGCGCTACGGATAAGATCGACGTTTTGTAACGCGCGAGCACCCAGCTCGAATAGTTTCAGGGTCAGTGAGTATTTCTCAGACTCCCCTTCTTGTGCCACATAGCCCAGCGTTTTCATGGTCTGCAAAAAGCGATAAACGGTGCTTTTCGACATCATGACGCGTTGCGACAACTCGGTAATACCAATTTCGCGCTCTTCACCCAGCGCCTGCAGGATGCCAAAAACCTTCAGCACGGAAGATACAGAATCGGGTTGTTTATCCAGATCTGCGATTGCCATTTATCACCCCTTTCGAGTGTTTTATAAAAATCAGAACCGGTTTTTATTATAATTTCACGTATCAGCCCTCGCAATCGCTCTTTGCTTACTTAGTTACAAATCTGCGACCTAACGCCTGAATATCAATGCTAAAATTATTATTCTCATCATAAATTCCGACAATATTGACTTCCTATGGAAAAAACTCAGACCGATGGTCTGCCATTGCCCCAGCGATATGGCGCAATTTTAACCATTGTTATTGGCATCTCTATGGCAGTACTCGACGGCGCAATAGCGAATGTTGCCCTCCCCACTATCGCCACCGATCTTCAGGCCTCACCCGCCAGCTCAATCTGGATTGTGAACGCCTACCAAATTGCGATCGTTGTTTCGCTGTTATCGCTCTCTTTTTTAGGTGATATGTTTGGCTACCGACGCATTTATAAGTGTGGTCTGGTCGTGTTTCTGTTGGCGTCGCTGTTTTGTGCCTTGTCAGACTCGCTGCATATGCTGACGTTAGCGCGCGTGGCTCAGGGGTTTGGCGGCGCGGCGCTGATGAGCGTTAATACGGCATTGATCCGACTCATTTATCCTCAGCGCCAGCTTGGCCGCGGAATGGGTATTAACTCCTTTATCGTGGCTGTATCCTCGGCAGCGGGTCCGACTATTGCGGCGGCTATTCTTTCTATTGCCTCGTGGAAATGGCTATTCCTGATTAACGTTCCACTGGGGATCATCGCCCTGCTACTGGCTATGCGTTTTTTGCCACCCAATTCATCACGTAGCAATAAACCGCGCTTCGATCTGCCCAGCGCAGTGATGAACGCCTTAACATTCGGTTTGTTAATCACGGCACTCAGCGGATTTGCGCAGGGACAGTCGCTAAAACTGATTGGTGCTGAACTTGTGGGGCTGCTCGTGGTAGGGTTTTTCTTTATCCGCCGCCAACTCGCATTGCCAGTACCGTTATTACCGGTTGATCTGCTACGCATTCCGCTGTTTTCACTCTCTATTTGTACTTCAATCTGTTCATTCAGCGCACAGATGCTGGCGATGGTTTCTCTCCCCTTTTTCATGCAAACGGTTCTCGGGCGCAGCGAGGTTGAAACGGGCCTGCTGCTGACGCCGTGGCCGCTGGCAACCATGGTGATGGCCCCACTGGCGGGATATTTGATTGAACGTGTTCATGCGGGTCTGCTGGGCGCGCTGGGCATGGCAGTAATGGCGTGTGGGCTGTTTTCGCTGGTGTTGCTGCCCGCATCACCTTCTGATTTTAATATCATCTGGCCAATGATTTTGTGCGGTGCGGGTTTTGGCTTGTTCCAGTCACCGAATAATCACACCATCATCACCTCCGCGCCGCGTGATCGTAGCGGAGGCGCGAGCGGTATGCTTGGAACGGCGCGTTTACTGGGCCAGAGTACCGGGGCCGCACTGGTTGCGCTGATGCTAAATCAGTTTGGCGACAGCGGAACACACGTTTCGCTGATAACAGCGGGTATTCTGGCTTCGCTAGCCGCAATCGTGAGTGGCTTACGTATCACACAACCGCGAGTTCAGGCATAAAAAAAGCGCGTCTGTCGACGCGCTTTTTATTTTAAGTCTGCT
>NZ_SZWU01000020.1:236288-248195 GCF_005280935.1 Citrobacter sp. wls757
CCAATTATTTCAGGTATTCACCGCTGCGCAGCGCTTCAATACGTTTGTCCAACGGCGGGTGAGTCATAAACAGCTCACTCAACGATTTGGATTTACCGTTGATGCAGAACGCCATCATGCTGGTCGCTTCCTGCGGCTCATAGCTGGTTTTCAGGCGCTGTAGCGCGGCGATCATTTTTTCACGACCCACCAGTTTCGCTGAGCCTGCATCCGCATGGAATTCACGATGACGTGAGAACCACATCGTAATAATGCTCGCCAGAATACCAAATACCAGCTCCAGTACCGTCGCTACCGCAAAGTAGATTAATGGGTTACCGTTGCTACCCTCTCCCTCATCGCGGTTGCCGCCCATAAACCCAGCGGCAATCTGCGCCAGAATACGTGAGATAAAGATAACGAAAGTGTTCACCACACCCTGAATTAACGTCATGGTAACCATATCGCCATTAGCAATGTGGCTGATCTCATGTGCGATAACCGCTTCGGCTTCATCCGGACTCATGTTTTGCAACAGGCCAGTACTTACAGCCACCAGCGAGGCATCCCGGCGCGCACCGGTAGCAAACGCGTTAATATCTGGCGCATGGTAGATTGCAACCTGCGGCATAGCGATCCCGGCCTGGCGGGCCTGGTTCGCGACTGTATTCATCAGCCAGCGTTCTCTTTCATTGCGAGGCTGTTCGATCACTTCCCCGCCAACGGACTTTAACGCCATCCATTTGGACATCAGCAGCGAAATGAAGGAACCACCAAAACCAAACAGCAGTGCCATGATCAACAAGCCTTGAACGCTGCTTGACTGAATCCCTGTCAGGCTCAATACCAGCCCGAAAACGACCATCACAGCCAGGTTCGTCAGCAGGAAGAGCGCGATTCGCATCATAATTTTCTTTTAACCTCAATTTAACAAAACGCACTATGCGATTACCCATATCGTATGGGTCTTATGACTATTTTCAAGCATCCATAGGTGCTAAGTCACCAGAAAGACACAACTTTACATTTTATCGTATCAGACTGACGTCTTCATGCACTTGTTAAAAAAACAGGCACAATTTCTTGTGCCTGTTCGAGGTTATTGACTGGTTGCGGGCTGTTCCGCTGGCTTTTCTTTTTCAAGATGCGCCAGGTCGAGCGCGATTTTTACCGTTTCATCCAGGTATGGATCCGGTTCCTGGTAATCCTTCGGTAGATCGTCCAGTTTCTTCAGCAGCGGTTTGCCTTCACGCTTGAACCGATCGTTAATACGCGCCAGACGCATTGCGTCATCTTCGTTATTCTCTTTTTCACGCTGAGCGTAATTCAGAGAAGCGATGTTGCGCTTATCCTTCATCGCATTGAAACGCGCAATGTCCTTCATGATGTACTGGAACTCAGGATCGTTCGCAATACGTGCATTGTGCTCTTTCAGCAATTCAGGTCCGAACGGCGTCAGATTATCTGACTTGGTGTAGGTCGCCGCATCAATGCTGTCCCACGGCAGCGCGTTATCTTCAAACTTCTCGCCGGTTTCAGTTTCTTCATTACCTGTCGGCATGATGATATCTGGCGTAACACCCTTACGCTGCGTGCTGCCACCGTTTACGCGGTAGAATTTCTGGATCGTGTACTGAACAGAACCCAGCGCTGGCCATTCCGGACGCAGCATCTGATCGTAAATACGGTTCAGGGAGCGATACTGCTGAACGGTGCCTTTACCGAAGGTTGGTTCACCAACGATCAGCGCTCGGCCATAATCCTGCATTGCCGCAGCGAAAATCTCTGATGCTGAGGCGCTGAAGCGATCGACCAATACCACCAGCGGGCCTTTGTAGTACACAACGCCGTCGGTATCGCTGTCTTCACGCACTTTACCGTTATTGTCACGAACCTGAACCACCGGGCCGGATGGAATGAACAGACCGGAAAGCGAAACCGCTTCAGTCAGTGCTCCACCGCCGTTGGTACGCAGATCGATGATGATGCTGCTGACGTTCTGTTTTTCCAGTTTCTGCAGCTGGACTTTGACATCATCAGTCAGGCCAACATAGAAACCAGGAATATCCAGTACGCCGACTTTTTCTTTGCCAACGGTTTTCACGGACATTTTAACGGCACGGTCTTCGAGACGGATACGTTCACGCGTTAGCGTCACGGTGCGCGTCTTGGTACCTTTACCGGCAGGCAGAATTTCAAGGCGCACCTTGCTGCCTTTAGGTCCTTTGATCAGTGCTACGACATCATCCAGACGCCAGCCAATCACATCGACCATGCCCTTGCCCGTCTGCCCGACGCCGACAATACGATCGCCAACGCTGATCGCTTTGCTCTTGGCTGCCGGACCACCTGCCACCATGGAGTTAATGACGGTGTAGTCATCATCCATCTGCAGAACCGCGCCAATACCTTCCAAAGACAAGCTCATTTCAGTATTGAACTGCTCGGTATTGCGCGGAGAGAGATAGTTAGTATGCGGGTCGATTTCACGGGCGAACGCTGTCATCGCCAGTGAGAACACATCTTCGCTGTTGGTCTGCGCCAGACGGCGAATCGCAAATTTGTAGCGGCGCGTCAGCGTTTCGCGGATTTCCGCATCGGTTTTACCGGTCAGCTTCAGGCTGAGTTCGTCAAATTTAACCTTGCCGTCCCACAGCGCATTAAGCTCTGCTTCGCTCTTCGGCCACGGCGCTTTGCTTCGGTCGAGGTTAAAGGTGTCGTTACCGGTGAAATCCATTGGACGTGCCAGTACGCTTAATGCGTACTGATAACGTTCAAATCGGCGTTTTTGCGCCAGATTATAGAGATCGTAAAAGACATCCAGCTTGCCGGTGCGTAGTTCATCGCCGAGGACCGTTTTCTTTTTTGCATACTGTTCGATATCGCTAGCCAGCAGCACGTTGTGGCTGTAGTCGAGCAAATTCAAATAGCGGTCAAAAATTTTTGCCGAAAACGCCTGATCCAGATCGAACTGGCGATAGTGTGATCGCGTAAAACGCGACGTCACACGTTCGCTTACCGTCGCATGCTGGGTTTCTTCCTTTAAAACGGGGATTTGATCGGCACGCGTGATGTCTTCCACAGCAAGTGCCTGGCCTGCTAATGCAAGCAGACCAGCTAACGCAGTAAGCCTAAAAAAAGTGTTCATGCCAGGCCTGGCCTCCGTTTCAGAACACCAGGTGTTCTGCGCGTACAATCAAAGACATACCCGAATTCAGCTGTACACGGACGCCATCTTTGGTGATTTCTAATACGGTGGCATCCATCGCATTATTTCCTGCTTTCACCTTCAGAGACTGCCCTACCGTCAGTACTGAAATATCAGATACCGGGGTATGCTGTTCTTCGCGAGGAGCACGCGGTGCTTTTGCTGCTGGTTTTTCAGCGCGAGGTTTACGCTCAGCACCTTCTTTACGACGCGGTGCAGGACGCGGCTTACGCTCGCGACGCGGGGCGTCTTCTTTTTCACCGGCGGCAGCGGCCGCTTCGCGTTTTTTCGCCTGTTGCTCTGCGCGTTGCGCCTGAACACGGGCTTTAGCTTCTTCCAGCTGTTTGCGAGCATGTTCAACATGTTGTTCATCCAGCTCACCACAAGGGTTGCCGTCGAGATCAACACGCGTTGCACCCAATTTAACGCCATACAGATAGCGCCAGCTTGAAGTATAGAGACGTAAGGCAGAACGGAGCTGAGTCTTGCTGAGGTTCATTTCACCCTCAACACGCTCTACCAGATCCTGAAAAATGCCAATTTTCAGTGGGCGCGCTTCGCCTTCCGCACTAAAACACTGCGGGAAGCGTTCGGCCAGAAACGCGATGACTTCTTTACTGCTATTCAACTTAGGTTGATTTTCCATGAAATTTCCTGATTACAACGGACGTAGCCAACAAGCGCAGGCATGAACAGGCGACATTATAATGACGTCATCAGTAATTGCTACGTTATCCGTTGATTATCCTGCGACGCGCGCAAAGAATTTTTTGTAATCCGTCGTTGCAAGCACGGTTTCAAGCTGTGCCACAAGCGTACGCAGACCTTGTTCATCTTCTTCAGTAAAGCGGCCAAATGCCGTGCTATCAATATCCAGCACGCCGATTATCTGATTGTCGACAGCGATCGGCAGGACGATTTCAGCGTTGCTGGCGGCATCGCAGGCGATGTGCCCATCAAAAGCATGTACGTCCTCAATACGCTGAACCTGGTTTTGCGCCACTGCGGTACCGCACACACCGCGTCCTACCGGGATCCGCACGCAGGCAATTTTGCCCTGGAAGGGACCAAGCACCAGCGTATCGCCCTCAAGCAGGTAAAAACCGGCCCAATTCACTTCTGCAAGACGCCCGTACAACAATGCGCTGGTATTCGCCAGCGTTGCCAGAAAACTGGTTTCACCTGCCATCAATGCCTGAAAATCACGGTTCAGATCCGTGTATAGCTCTATTTTGTTCATTATATAATCACTTAGTTGTCTTACTTAAAACTGCAGCCTACTAAAATAAACATTAAATGCGTTAATGCTCAAGATCATTCCCGTCATGAGTTAAGATAACATTACTTCAACAATTTGATTCGCGATACATGGCCTTAACGACACCACGCATCACGCCAACTAAAAAAATAGCCATCAGGTCCATCGGTGAGGCACTACCTCGTGCACATTATCATCGCTGTCCTGAATGTGACCTGATATTTAGCTTGCCTAAAATGCGTTCGCACCAAAGTGCCTTTTGCCCACGCTGCCAGGCAAAAATTCGTGACGGACGCGACTGGTCGTTAACGCGACTGGCGGCAATGGCTTTCACCATGTTGCTGCTGATGCCCTTTGCCTGGGGAGAGCCACTCCTGCACATCTATTTATTAGGTGTGCGCATTGATGCCAATGTGATGCAAGGCATCTGGCAAATGACCCGACAAGGTGATCCCCTCACCGCCTCCTTCGTGCTTTTTTGCGTCGCTGGTGCGCCACTAATTCTCGTGACCTCAATCGCTTATCTGTGGTTTGGTAATATTCTCGGGATGAACCTGCGCCCGGTGCTGCTGATGCTGGAAAGGCTCAAAGAGTGGGTGATGCTCGATATTTACCTGGTGGGTATCGGCGTCGCATCAATCAAGGTTCAGGACTATGCTTTTTTGCAGCCTGGCGTGGGGCTGTTTGCTTTTATTGCGCTGGTGATCCTCAGTATTTTGACGCTGTCACATCTTAACGTTGAGCAGCTTTGGGACCGTTTCTACCCGCAAAGACCGGCTCGTCGGCCCGATGAAAAGCTCCGCGTCTGCCTCGGCTGCCATTTTACAGGTTATCCGGATGCCCGCGGTCGCTGCCCTCGCTGCCATATCCCGTTGCGCTGGCGCAGAAATCAAAGTATCCAAAAGTGTTGGGCGGCACTGCTGGCCTCGATTGTCCTGCTTTTGCCCGCTAACCTGCTGCCCATCTCGATAATTTATGTCAACGGCGGCCGACAGGAAGACACAATTCTGTCAGGCATAATCTCTTTGGCAAACAGTAATGTCGGCGTAGCGGCGATCGTGTTTATCGCCAGTATATTAGTGCCATTCACCAAAGTGATTGTGATGTTTACGTTGCTATTCAGCATCCACTTTAATTGTGAACAAGGGTTGCGCACCCGTATAAAACTACTGCGTATGGTGACCTGGATTGGCCGCTGGTCAATGCTCGATCTCTTTGTTATCGCGTTAACCATGTCGCTGATAAATCGCGATCAGATACTTGCTTTTACTATGGGACCGGCTGCGTTTTATTTCGGCGCAGCGGTAATATTGACTATTCTTGCTGTGGAATGGCTGGACAGCCGCTTACTTTGGGATGCACATGAGTCAGGAAACGCCCGCTTCGCAGACTGAAGCGCAGATTAAAACAAAACGCCGTATCTCCCCGTTCTGGCTGCTGCCGTTCATCGCGCTGATGATCGCGGGATGGCTTATCTGGGGAAGCTATGAAGATCGCGGCAATACCGTGACCATTGACTTTATGTCTGCGGACGGCATTGTGCCAGGCCGTACTCCCGTTCGCTATCAGGGCGTTGAAGTGGGCACGGTACAGGATATCAACCTCAGCGAAGATCTACGCAAAATTGAAGTCCGCGTCAGCATCAAATCGAGCATGAAAGATGCTCTGCGCAAAGATACCCAGTTCTGGCTGGTCACGCCGAAGGCGTCGCTGGCTGGGGTTTCTGGTCTGGATGCGTTGGTTGGCGGCAACTATATCGGCATGATGCCCGGTACTGGCGAGGCCGAGGATCATTTCGTCGCCCTCGACACCCAGCCCAAGTATCGTCTGGATAATGGCGATTTAATGCTGCATCTGCGCGCCCCTGATCTCGGATCGCTTAATAGCGGTTCACTGGTTTATTTCCGTAAGATTCCGGTGGGCAGGGTCTATGACTACACCATCAACCCGAACCATCAGGGCGTAACCATCGATGTATTGATTGAACGTCGCTTCACCAATCTGGTGAAAAAAGGCAGCCGCTTCTGGAACGTCTCCGGTGTAAATGCGGATGTCAGCCTTAGCGGTGCGAAGGTAAAACTGGAGAGTCTGGCGGCGCTGGTCAACGGTGCCATTGCTTTTGATTCACCCGAAGACTCAAAACCTGCTGCGGCAGACGACACGTTTGGTCTATATCAGGATCTCGCGCACAGCCAGCGTGGAGTAATCGTCAAGCTTGATTTACCCAGCGGAGATGGACTCAAAGCAGGCTCAACATCGCTGATGTATCAAGGATTAGAAGTCGGTCAGCTCACAAAACTGGATTTAAACCCAGGCGGTAAAGTCACCGGCGAAATGACGGTCGATCCCAGCGTCGTAACGCTGCTGCGTGACAACACACGCATTGAGTTACACAGCCCTAAATTATCGTTAAGCGATGTGAATCTCAGTTCGCTGCTAACAGGTAAAACTTTCGAGCTGGTACCTGGCGAAGGCGAGCCTCGTAACCAGTTTGTCGTTATTCCCGCTGAGAAGTCGTTGTTACACGACCCAGGCGTCATGACGTTTACGCTGACCGCGCCGGAGAGTTACGGTATTGATGCTGGCCAGCCGCTAATTCTTCACGGCGTACAGGTCGGTCAGGTAATTGAGCGTACGCTTTCCAGCAAAGGCGTCTCATTTACCGTTGCTGTTGAACCACAGCATCGTGACCTGGTGCAGGGTGACAGTAAGTTCGTGGTGAACAGCCGCGTGGATGTCAAAGTCGGACTTGATGGCGTGGAGTTCCTTGGCGCCAGCGCCAGTGAGTGGCTCAGCGGCGGCATTCGTATTTTGCCCGGTACTAAGGGTGAAATGAAAAAAAGCTACCCGCTTTACGCTAACCTGGAGAAAGCGATTGAAAACAGCCTGAGCGATCTGCCAACCACTACGGTCAGCCTGAGCGCCGAAACGCTACCTGATGTGCAGGCCGGTTCGGTGGTGCTTTACCGCAAATTCGAGGTCGGTGAAGTGATTAGCGTTCGTCCTCGCGCCGATGCGTTTGATATCGATCTGCATATCAAACCGGAATATCGCAACCTGTTGACCAGCAACAGCGTGTTCTGGGCCGAAGGCGGAGCAAAAGTTCAGCTTAACGGCAGCGGATTAACCGTACAGGCATCGCCCCTTTCACGCGCGCTTAAAGGGGCGATTAGCTTCGATAATTTAAGCGGTGCCAGCGCCAGCCAACGTAAAGGGGACAAGCGTATTCTGTATGCTTCGGAAACCGCCGCGCGTGCGGTCGGCGGCCAGATAACGCTGCATGCGTTCGATGCCGGTAAACTCGCTGCTGGCATGCCAATTCGCTACCTGGGAATCGATATCGGACAGATCCAGACGCTTGAGCTGATCACCGCCCGTAACGAAGTTCAGGCAAAAGCGGTTCTGTACCCGGAATACGTACAAACCTTTGCGCGAAGCGGTACCCGTTTCTCCGTGATCACCCCGCAAATTTCGGCAGCGGGCGTGGAGCATCTGGATACAATCCTGCAGCCGTATATCAACGTTGAACCAGGACGCGGTAATCCGCGCCGTGATTTTGAGCTACAGGAAGCCACCATTACCGACTCTCGTTACCTCGATGGTCTGAGTATTGTGGTTGAAGCACCAGAAGCAGGTTCGCTGAATATCGGAACCCCGGTGTTGTTCAGAGGTATTGAAGTGGGGACCGTCACCGGGCTGACGCTGGGCTCGCTTTCCGATCGTGTGATGGTTGCCATGCGCATTAGCCAACGCTATCAGCATCTGGTACGCAACAACTCCGTGTTCTGGCTGGCATCCGGCTACAATCTCGACTTCGGCCTGACCGGCGGTGTCGTGAAGACCGGTACCTTCAATCAGTTCATCCGCGGCGGCATCGCCTTCGCGACTCCACCAGGTACACCGCTGGCTCCGAAAGCACAGGCCGGTAAACACTTCCTGTTGCTGGAAAGCGAACCAAAAGAGTGGCGTGAATGGGGAACCGCCCTGCCACGTTAATCTCTCCACTTGCTCCGGCGTACTCGCGCCGGAGCACTTATGCTACACTGCGCACCTGTTTTTTTGCCGGTGGTACCAAGTGGCTTATTTTCCCGACGCCTTTCTGACTCAAATGCGTGAAGCAATGCCTTCCACGCTCTCATTCGATGAATTTCTTGCTGCCTGTCAGCGCCCGTTGCGCCGCAGCATTCGCGTCAATACGCTGAAAATCTCCGTTGCCGATTTCCTCGCGCTGACAGCACCTTACAACTGGTCTCTCACCCCGGTTCCCTGGTGTGCTGAAGGCTTTTGGATCGAGCGCGATGATGAAGAGTCAGTGCCGCTCGGCAGCACCGCAGAACATTTAAGCGGCCTGTTTTATATTCAGGAAGCCAGTTCAATGCTGCCAGTCGCAGCACTGTTCGCCGAAGGCAATACCCCGGAACGCGTAATGGATGTTGCGGCAGCCCCCGGCTCCAAAACCACGCAAATTGCCGCAAAAATGAATAATCGAGGCGCCATTCTGGCGAATGAGTTTTCTGCCAGTCGCGTCAAAGTCCTGCATGCCAATATCAGCCGTTGCGGGATAGCCAACGTCGCCCTGACCCATTTTGACGGACGCGTATTTGGCGCTGCGTTGCCGGAATCATTTGATGCCATATTGCTCGACGCACCGTGTTCCGGTGAAGGCGTGGTGCGTAAAGACCCCGATGCGCTAAAAAACTGGTCTGTAGAAAGTAATCTGGAAATTGCCGCAACCCAGCGCGAACTGCTCGACAGCGCCTTCCACGCCCTGCGTCCCGGTGGCACATTGGTTTACTCGACCTGTACGCTTAATCGTGACGAAAATGAAAATATCATGCAGTGGTTGATTGAGACCTACCCTGATGCCGTCGAGTTTTTACCTCTGGACGATTTATTTCCGCAGGCCGAACGCGCCCTGACGCCGGAAGGATTCCTGCATGTATTCCCGCAGATTTACGATTGCGAAGGTTTCTTCGTTGCGCGTTTGCGCAAAACAGCTGCAATCCCTGCACTACCTGCGCCGAAGTACAAAGTCGGTAACTTCCCGTTTAGCCCGCTTAAAGGACGCGAATCTGCGCTTGTCACGCAAGCCGCGAGCGCTTGTGGACTGCAGTGGGAAGATAATTTGCGCCTGTGGCAGCGCGATAAAGAGATCTGGCTGTTCCCGACTGAAATTGAACCTCTGATTGGCAAGGTTCGCTTTTCTCGACTCGGGATCAAACTGGCCGAAACCCACAATAAAGGGTATCGCTGGCAGCATGAGGCCGTTATCGCCCTCGCCGACCCGAACCACAGCCATGCATTCGAACTGACCCTTGCCGAAGCGGAAGAGTGGTATCGCGGTAGAGATGTCTACCCGCAAACCGCACCGACGAGTGACGACGTACTGGTTACGTTCCAGCATCAGCCGATCGGTCTGGCAAAACGCATTGGATCGCGACTGAAGAATAGTTACCCGCGCGATCTTGTCCGGGATGGCAAACTGT
Source organism: Citrobacter sp. wls757 (assembly GCF_005280935.1). Lineage (NCBI taxonomy): Bacteria > Pseudomonadati > Pseudomonadota > Gammaproteobacteria > Enterobacterales > Enterobacteriaceae > Citrobacter > Citrobacter sp. wls757. Next base: position 246,220 of record NZ_SZWU01000020.1, read on the forward strand.
TTACGGGATAACGCACGTTTTTACTGGCGCTTTTGCTAACGTTGACTACGCTGAAAAATGGACGGCCTAACTGGTCGTACCACAACCAGCAAATTAACGGAGAGCACGATGATGAAAACCAGTGTGCGCATTGGCGCTTTTGAAATCGACGACGCCGAGTTACATGGCGAATCGCCGGGGGACCGAACGTTAACCATTCCGTGTAAATCCGATCCGGATTTATGTATGCAACTGGATGCCTGGGATGCCGACACCAGCGTCCCGGCCCTGTTGAACGGAGAACATTCAGTACTATTTCGCGAACACTACGATCGTAAGTCAGATGCCTGGATCATGCGCCTTGCCTGATTCAAAAAGAACCCGTCGCCAGACGGGTTATTTCTTGGTTAGTTTCCCTCATCTATCAACATCTTCTACACTACAGGTATGGCTTTACCATTTGAGGATGGAATGTTCACGCTGGTTCTTTTTGTGTGCTATCTGGATGGCGGTTGTGAAGATATCGTGGTTGATGTCTACAAAACTGAGCAGCAGTGCCTGATATCGATGGACGATCAACGAATTCGTAACGGCGGATGTTTACCTGCGGACGACTACATCGACAGTTTCTGGCATCCGGCCCAGGAATACAGCGATTTTTGATTATTGCAGTTGTACCAGCGTTAACTCGCCGCCGAATACAGCACCGGTATCAATATAGTGTAGATTCTCGCGATCCAGCCGATGGCGCAACGGCGTGTGGCCAAACCAGAAGTGATCCGCGCCGTGAATCCCACAACCGTTGCGCATCAGCCTCGAGCGGTCCCACAGCACGCGCTGTAAATCGATCTCTTTTAGCCACTGATAATCATCATCCGGGTAATCGGCATGAGCAATAACGTGTATACCGTTCTGACAATGCAGTTCCAGAATCCAGGGTAACTGCCAACACGCTTCAAGAGCAAATTTCGCTGCCGGTTGCTCCGCCTGCTCGAACCACGAGCCTCCATTCATAAACCACATGAATTGATCCCCCGTCGCCAGCGCGTCCAGCGCCATCTGTTCATGGTTCCCCCTGACCGCGACAATCCAGCGTTTACGCAGTAGTTTCAGACAACGCAAACTGTCTGGTCCACGGTCGATAACATCCCCCACTGAAACCAGCAAATCCTGCCAGGGATCAAAACGGTACTGGCGAAGTTTAGCCATCAGCATCGAGAAGCATCCGTGGATATCCCCAACCACCCAAACGTGGCGCCACTGCGTACCGTCGATTCGTTGATAGATATTGCCAGGTCGTCCCATGTCGCCTCCAGAATACAAGGGTACCTGGTTATAATTTTAGCAATGATGGTAAAAAAGCCTGGACGATCGTGGGCAGGAGTATGGTATGGTTTATGGAGAATGCAGCATGCGATACGCCGTGTTTTGCCCTGGATGGCATCGCATTCGCCACATAAAAAGAGACCGAATACGATTCCTGTTTACAAATCAAAACGTAATAACCTATAAACTTCAATAGGTTAACACCAAAAACCCACTAAAAAACACCTACTGATACTTACTATTGCACCCATTCAAGATCAATCAGTTGCTATTGGTTTCGTGGCGTCGTCGGGAAAAGTTCGGGATCGCATTGTTCCAGCGTCTACCCATTTTTAAGAATTCATCAATTCACAAAATCATCATTCCGGTTTACCTTACAAACTCCTTTTTAAATCATTGCCGGTGCGCACCACTTTTTCTTCCTGCCCTATACTTTCAGTCTGACATATGGCTGGAGGTTTCTATGTGTGGACGTTTTTCACAGTCGATGACGCGTGAAGACTATCTCGCCCTTCTCGCTGAAGAAATCGAACGAGACATTCCATATGACCCTGCACCGATCGGGCGATTCAACGTGGCGCCAGGCACCAAAGTTCTGCTTCTGAGCGAACGTGACGAGAAACTCCATCTTGATCCAGTTATCTGGGGATACGCCCCCGAGTGGTGGGATA
>NZ_SZWU01000020.1:248435-262040 GCF_005280935.1 Citrobacter sp. wls757
TGAAGGATTCCTGATAGTGACGGCGGCTGCCGACAAAGGACTGGTAGATATTCACGACAGGCGGCCACTGGTACTGTCACCAGATGCTGCTCGCGAATGGATGAAGCAGGACGTTGGAGGGAAAGAAGCTGCGGAAATTGCGGCCGATGGTTCCGTGCCGGCTGAGAAATTTATATGGCACGCCGTGACGCGTGCCGTTGGTAATGTGAAAAATCAGGGGGCTGAGTTAATACAACCGATATGACTGCATGCAGTCCATTCCATCAAAGGTTCCTATACTGGTTTGCCAGGCCACTCGATATCTGGCGCCGCCGATGTATTAACAGATTCAAGCTCATCAAGATAATCAAGCCACAAATTGTATTGCGCTAATTCATCCCCTTTCAGCCGACCAATAGCTGCTTTCCCTGGCCATTGTTTACTGTTCATGAAGCTGTTTGCTTCAGCTATGCGTGACACCTTTTCATTTTCAGCAACTGCAATCTGCTGCTCACGAGTGAGTGGTGGCGTTGTAACCCAGGCAGGATAACCATTTTCATCGGATCCCATCATTTTTCCTGATGGTGCAGTGCCGGTGTATGTTGCGAATACCGACTCATCAACATCCACCCCATCAACAGGCCAGTCACCTGTAGCCTCATAAGAATTTTTCAGAGCTATTGGATAGAAAGCATTACTGGTGGCGCTATATACATATTTCATTATTAAATTCCCACAGCTATCCATGAAATGTTTGTCGCTGTTCGGTTAAATACTGAGTTCGCAGCAACTAACCATGCTGAAAGATTAAAGCCTGCTTTATCGATGACCTGGCAACCTGCAATATTTGCTGCATTGGCATCCGTTCCAGCCCCTGTCACCCCATAACATTGTGTTGGGAATGGGATGGGAAAGTTAACAATGATCGCACCGCTGGCACCGGAAGTCTGATAGCCATACTGGATAATTTTACCAGATGGAAATTTCATCCAACCCGGACCAGCAGCAAACGAGGCCATGTCTGGTATTTGATTGGTTCCTGTTCCAACATCACGCTGGGCAGCAGATTTCAGACCAAGGTATTGGAGAACCGCAGCAATATCAGTTTTGCCGATGATGTCCCGTCCTACCGATGTCAGGTCTGTCAGTTCCGCTGTGTCAGCACCGTTGAAGTACGGGAGTTTATTGGCTGCACCAACAAGACCAGCAAGAGCTGTTAATGTGGCATCGAGTGGTTGCGAAGTCTTATTGATTGCAGAAAGTAGCTTTGTAACCAGACCCGCCACGTTACCATCATCAAGCACATCACTGCCGCTCTTGTCGCAAATAAACTGGGCCAGAGCAGAAGCAATAAATGTCGCCTGACGAATCGCTTTATTCACTTCTTTAGAGTTGGCCTTTCCGGAAGAAAATCCCGTAGACAGAGCCGCCAGCGCGAGGTATTCAGCTTGAGTTAATACATTCGCTCCGCCAGCGGCGGCAAAAGGTTTAATATCATTAGTTGGCATTGTTAACTCCAGTAGCCATTATCAAATCCGGCAATAGCCGTATCCTGAATATCAAATCCGAACAGTGGGTGTGCGGGATCGATAACATCAAGACTTTTAACCCTGACGCCTGCTGCCTTCACTGTTAATTCACCAGCTTCAATTACTTCAATTAACTCTGCCGATGTGTTGGCAATACCGTTTAATGCAATTGCGTTAATGCTTATCGACATATCCATATTGTCGATTATTTGCATCTCAATTCCAGTTCCTTCAAATACTCGTTCAAGCAAGTCTTCAAGATCACCAACTGTTCCATCCCACTGGTTAATCGCTATCTGCGCTTTTAATACCAATCGATAAACATCATCGCTTAGCACAGTAAATCCTGAATCGGGGTCATACGGACCCTGCCAATTCCCCTGGTCCCATCCCAGCCCATCCGTATCCCACGAGAAATAGACATTGGAAATTGGCGTGGTTACTCTCCTATCCCTCCCAACCCACAACCCAACAATATCCAATTGCTCACCCTGCGCTGAGTCCAGATCGAACTTACGAAGCATGTCTGCAGTTACGCCAGAGATGTCAGTGAAAGGTCGGGTTATCAGGTCAATGTGTTGCAGGAAGAGTGGTTTAGTGACATGGTAGTTCGTTATCAGTTCAGTGTATTTACTCATGGCGTTGGTGTTATTTTAATGTTGGCAATATTAGAATGCGCAGCCTCATTAAATAAAATGTCTATATTTGAAGCGGCAACCGTTGCTGCACTCTTACCGATTTTCAGCGAGTTAATATCATAATATTTACTGTCACCACCGCTCATTACACCAAGATTGGCAGGTGAATAAATACGACTTAACAGCACATCATCACCAATACGCAGTGAATTAATATATTTTGAAATCTCTGCTTTCATCTCCTCGGCAACTTGTGATGTATAGCCAGGGTAAGTTGCGATGACTATTTCGATAAACGCTTCAACTACCACTGGGCGAGAAAACTTAATCGCCTTTGGCTCTCCATATTTGCCAACAAGATTCACTGTAGTGGTGCCGAAGGTCGATGTGCCCTGATCCTTTTTCTTCGAAATTGCCGTGGCGATAGTTGTCGCATCTCCGCCATCAACAATGCAGCTGATCGAGTGCGCTGGCAGACCATTGGCATCCGCGGTATCAGAGTCGTTCTCGTAAATACGCACGCGTATTACACCGGGAATATCCAGTAGCGTACCGTCTAACCCATCAATGGTAGTAATTGATGGAAGTGCAGTACTTCGTGATTGTCGCTGACGCAACTGCGCGTCACTTTCACCGGGAGAGCCGACTGTTGCCGCTAATGGATTTGTTACGGTTTTCCACCCTCTGGTTGGCGTAGCAATCTGAGTGATGGTGTTAGCCATTGCTGCGACCGGACCGGGCGTTCTGCATGTAGCGGTAACTGTGATCGTACCTGACACAGGAATATTCACGTCAACAGGTAAGTCCCATAATGCCCCGTTAGCATCTCTAACAGTACCGGCTGGAATTGGTGTTCCAATATCGCCCGCAATTATTACATCCGTGGTTGAATTCGTCGCAACCTTACGGGTAATTCCGTTAATTTTAACGTTGCTACCAAGCGCCCTGCCTATCCCTGTAGCGGGTGAATAGGAGTTATATACCGCAATAGCCGTGTTATTAGCATCGTGAATCCCGAGTGCATACAGCGCTACCATTTGCCCGTCTTTACTGTCCGGATCGAGATAAGAATCGCTGCCGTAGATCTCCTTAAAGTATTCAGTGAGTTTGTCCAGGATAGTCTGATAATCAGGCGCACTGATCCCCTGGGCCGTTACCGTTGCCGATAACCCCAGCGTCTCGAGATTCAAAGCCATTTATGCCTCGCTGGTTACTGTGGTTTGTCCGTAAATGGTGTTTATGGTGGACGTGAACGTTACTCGGCGAGTCGCTCCGCTATTGACTGTGTCAAACGACAGAATGGACAACACGCCGGGGGTTGAACTGATGCGGTCTCTTATTGCCAGGTTGTAAACTTCTGGCCTCTGCTTTCCAAGAGCCGACTGGATATAGGGAGTACCTTCCGCCGTATCGAGGAACCACTGGCCCTTCCAGAGCTCAAATCGAGTTTTAACCGCCTGGGCTACGCACTCCGGCGAGTTAGCCAGGAAAGTTCCATCGCCCTGCCCGAAGGTATAATCACCGTCGCTATCTTCGCGTCTGTATCGCATCAGCTCACCTTTCCTGATTGTCCGGTTCCTGGCTGAACGCTGTCATGGGTGTGGCTATCATCAATGGTTTTGTTGTTCGATTTCAGTGAACCGAAGAACTCAATGGCTCCAGTAATTTTCGCTGCTGTTCCGCTAGCTAGGCTACCGACCATGCCACCCATCCACGTTAACAGCCCGGTGATCGTCACCTTCGCCGAGAAGGTGGACTCAGGGGAAATCACATCGAAACCGCCTGGCGCGACCAGCTTGATTTTCTTCGTGTCCGGGTTAATTTCGAAGTAGGTGCTGCCGTCATCACTGCGGAACTGCGCTGCAGTGGTGCTGATACCGCTGATTTTCTTTGCCTGCGACTGCGGGCCGACGATGGCGAAGGCATCACTCAGGTCATGCTGGCGTGGGTCCACCGCCTCCTGTACGCCACCGTTCTGCCACCAGAAGTCGATGCAGCGATCAGAGAAAATAAGCAGGCACTCGTCGCCAGGCTTTACCGGGAATGTCAGCGTGACACCACCGCCGCGAGGGAAGATAACCGGGACATCCACCAATTGGGGGTAATCACTGGTGCTGGTTGTTCCGTCATTATTTGTCTGCATACAGCGTATTCCAAGCTGCACGACAGCAGTTACCGTGTCGGGGTCAAACGACTGAATGATGCCAGGCATCGCAACCTTGATTTGGTCTTTGGTTATATCTCGCTCTGACGCTAACATTGCGGAAATATCACCGCTTCGAGTCTCGTTAGTTACTGCCATTTTATAAGCTCCAGAAAGCAAAAAACCGCCAATAGGCGGTTTCATTAATTTGGGGATTTTTAAGCTACTGATGGGCTAACTAATCGAACACTTTCAGCAATATTTTCTGCTTCTGCAATCACAATTTCCGCATATTTTTCATTAATATTTTTGCTTAGTTCATAATCTGCATCGCAGCGATACTTATGATACATCTTCAATTTAACGCCTAACTTACGAACTTCCATTTCATTTGTAGAAGATATTAGCTTTGAACATTCCGTCATATATTGAGCAAGGCGCGAGTGTGTTCCACCTTTAAAAGTGCCATTAAGGGGATGAGATCTTGGTACAGGACCGCTAAGGTTTAAACAAGCATGGTACATAGCGTAATAGCCTCGGCTGACAGCAGTCCTAACCCCAATTTCGCCCTGATCGTCAGAAATATTTCTCTTGGCAACTTTTATAAATTCACAAAATTCAATAGACACATTAATCACCTGGAGTAAATAGAACTATAGATTCGGCATCAAACAAGTTATTTTCAACTATTTTTGAAGCTAACTCATCATTTAACTTTATGATTAAATCAGATGATGCACGTGAAACATCATAGTTAAATGATAGCATTCCGTCAGGGGCTACGTATTGCCCACAATTTCTGGCCTTAACGCAATTATTCTCTAACACCTGCATTGCCAAGCTAGCCATTTCAGATAGTTTACTTCTCTCAAGCGTGGGCATTTTACCCAGAGTGTCGTATATAACCTCAGCCCCCATAAAATCACCTTTTTGCTTATCGCTTAGTTCAATATCACCCAGGCTCTTAAACAGGTCTTTAACTCGATACATCTCTTCATAGTCGGCCCAAAATGATGATGTAATGAAATCAAAAATCATCAACGACGGGAGAAGCACTCCAGCGCCACGTTTTAAAATTTCACGCTGTTTGGCGTACAACCCTTTTTGGCCTATAGCAACTGCATAATTTATCCAAATAGCTGATTCAGATGAATTAATCGATAAGGCACGTTCGCATAATTCAGAGCCTTTCTCAATATCCCCAAGAACAATCCACCCCATACCCTGAATGGTAAGAGACTCATCTTCTACGGGGATTTTTTTTGCGTCTCTAATTATACTAAAAACTTCAAACTCACCCAAAAGATTCATCCCTTGCTCAAGCGATGGGAATAGTCTTTCGAACAGCTTATCTGTGATGGGTTCCGGCGAGGCTGATGACATGTCAAAATTCTCCATTTCGGGAAATCCTAACTTACTACCTTAAGTTCATCAACCTGGTCGGATGTCCACTAATCAGTCATCTACCTTATTACACGGGAACGAACCAATCACCTTTGGTGCATCCATGCCGTTCTGCAGCAGTTGGACGTTAAGAAATCGCTTCTCTGTTCCAGGATAGCGAATGTACTCAAAGCCGTAGTTGTTGCCATCACGAGCAGGCATAAGACCCATGCTGATTTTGATTCCATCAGCCCCCAGGTTAGTGATTTTCTGCGAGGTGACACGTTCCCCATTTATCACATCCATTTCCCCTACTTTGGCTGAAATGGTATACGGTCCGCAGTATGCCGTGTAGCCGCTGGCGTATGCCCAAAAAGACATAAACGCTGCAATCATAACGATCGGTACTCTCAAATTTATCCCCTATTGATTGAGTCCTGAGTACGTAAATCCGCCGCGCCACGAGCCTCACACATCATGTCCATATACCACGCCTGTCCTCTCGTATCGCCAATGTACATAATGCCACGCACGATATAGACGCCATCCGTAGCGATGCTGGCAGGCTGCGCGGTGGTGCCGTTTAGCGAGATATTGCCGTCGGTAGTCTGATCGGTTATCCGTCCTCCAGACATCGCAATAGCGTCACTGCTAAGCTGAGTACGATACACCGATTTCTGGTCAAGCTGAATGAGGCCGTTCACCCTGATATTAGGGTTAATCAGGCAGCGTACGTTAACGCCATTGCCGATGGTTTGCTGAGGCATACCGACGAGGCCGGTATTGCTGTTCAGCACGATAGCATCGTGAACAATCTCATCGTCCGTCACCATCTCGCGCTTGCCATCAACAAACATCCAGGTGGCATTGCATTGACTGGCCACGTTATCCATGAGATTGCGGGTCAACCCATGAAACACCCTGCCACGAGGAAATACGGTAGGTGGCATATCGGGAGTTCTGCCTTGTGTCGCACCTGATATCGAGAAATCCTTCATTAGCAGCTTGTTGGCGTCGGCAACTGTCCAGCCAGCAGCCAGGGTCTGGCTGGTTATGCTGGTTATGAATGCCTTATCTGTATCGCCAGCCTGAATAAGCACATACGAGTCAACAGGGTTGTCTTTCCCGGTCATTGAGTAACGAATGTCACCAGTGAAAATGGCTCCGTAGTTTTCCCCACCAGTCTGACCAATATCGCTTTCATTGATGTTTTTAACGACACCAACCCGGCTGGCATCTACGGTTGGAGCAATACCGTCATATCCGGCGATCAAACGAACTCTACTGAACTCATTACCTACAATCAGGTTCGCCGTGTGGGCGGAAAGATTGTAAATTTTGATACTCCCAACACGTGTAGTGGTGCTGAGATTAAACCACTCAATATTAAAATTAACCTTGAAGTTAGACAGTGAGATCCCCTGCCCGTTTTGGTCGAGAAGCTGAAGCTCAAAGTGGCGCATCCAGTTGATAGACATCACTACTCCTGCACAAAAATAAGATGGCTGAAGGACCCGAGGTTCATTTCCGTCGGATACTCTGGTGCTTCATTATCGGTCACGACAACCAGTGCGCCTGGCATACCTAACTCAGGGTACTGTTCCAGCAGATCTACTCCAGTAACCAACGGAACCCCAACCAGAATGGCATTTCCTGCATTATCACTCACATCCATAATCCACCCGGCAATATCTCGCCAGACGATGCGTAGCGAATAATTCACCCCGCCAAGAGATACCTGAAAATACTGGTTATCTGGCGTAAGTGGGATTTCATATCCTTGCATATCACCCCCCAAGTAAAGCTGTGGCACCATTTTTTAACTGTGTGAGAAATGACTGATTTACTGGCGTTGTTGCCTTAACACCGGAATTTTGAACAGCAGATGTATTCACCCCCATCTGCATGTTTTTCTTATCGGTCACACTAATCTGCGTGGTGGCGCTGAGGATTACTTCGCGCAGCGTCAGCGTGCAATTAAGCACATTCTCGCTGGTTCTGTCGGTTGTCACTTCTATGGCACGGATCAGCATGTTGTTATAGGTGCGTTTGCCAGTAACCACATCAATAAGCTCACGCCGCGCCTGGGTATCCAGCAATTCCTGGTAAATCTCCTTAGGACTTCTGCCAATGCCCAGACCAATACCGGAGATATCCACCAGATCCAGCAGAGAGCCACCGCCAGAAAATCCACATTCCATCGTAACTTCACTGGCACGTTTGTAGGCGTGGTCATTTACAGCCGCACCTATCTCAACGGGGTGTTCCGTTATCTCCAGAGAATCGCTGTGCTTCTCAGAAACTACAACATCAGGAATTACCACTCCGACCCTGCGTGACTGCAGCCTGAGCAGCGCTGATAAAATATCCATTATCCTGCCCTCACCTGGTTTAAACGCATCATCGCAGCGTTAGAGCTTTCCTGACGATTTCCAACCTCAGTACCAAGCTCCTGGGCATTCCCGCCGTAGATGTTATAAGTATTCTGCTGCTGAATCTGAGCAGGAGGCTGAGAGATAGGGCCCCCAGCAGCCATGTTTACCAACTCACCTGGATAAGGGTTCCTGCCATTTTCATGATGGATAATTCCATTCATCAGAGATGACATCACTTGTGGGTCTTTCAAGTTGAGCACTGCATCAGGCGCTACGCCGAGTGACTTAGACAATTGCGCGATGTATGCACCAGTATTATTTTCATTGCCTGGCGCCCATGTCGAAATGATGTCATTAAGCGTCTGCAATGGCCTCCCGGTAGTTTTCCCTTCAAAGTATCGCATTAGTTGGTTAGACATGGCCTTTAACCCGTCATATGCCGTAGCGAATCTCGCAAACCTCCCACCAGGTCTTTCAATTGACGCACCTGCCTGTCCGCGATAATCAAGGTTTCCAGGATTGTTGTTGCGTATTCCACGCGGAGTTGTTGGTTGATCTGATTCGTCACTGAAGAAGCTGGTAACTTTATCCCACGCACCTTTGGCAAGTTCCGTAACTCCCTGCGATACCGGGCTTTGCGTAAAGGTAATAGCAGCCTCTTTTAACGAGCTGAAAGCGCCTGAGAAGTCACCCTGAATAATCTTCTTGATGGCATCAACCATCGAGCCAAGCACATTCATTGCGTTCCTGGCGCTTTCGATGATCTGGTCGAAAAGCCATTTCCCGCTGAATTTAGACGTGTCGATATTCAGGAATTTAAGAAGTTGCTCGCCAGCATCCAGTATCGCGCCGCCAAGGTCCTTGGCTTTGCCGTAAACAACCAGAATACTCTCGCCAAGGTCGCCAAATGCTTTCATGGCATAATCAATGGCAGGCTTCCACTTGTCCCAGTCTATAAGGCTCTCACCACCTTCCTTCCACGTTTTGAAGTCGTCATACAGGAGCAATACCGCTGCGGCAAGCGCTGTTACAGCCGTGATGACCATTCCAATTGGAGACATGGCAAAAATGGCATTTAGCGTGCGCCAGGCCGTTCCAATTGCACCGAGCATAGAAATGATTTGCTGTCCGCCCGGGTCGAGTTTTTCAAACCACGCAATCACTTCTCCTATGGCCTGTCCGGTTCGCCATAATACGCGACCAATGGTATCCCCTGCCCAAAGAATGCCTTTCACCACCCTGGTCGTGATATCCTCAATTCTCGGGAAGTTATCGAGGATGCGCCGTCGCAGACTGTCGATAGAACCAGCCAGCCCACCCGCAAGGTTTGCTCCTATTTTATCCCGCATAATGCCAAACAGAGACGTCAGCCCGCGCATTGACGTCATGAATTTGTTTGACTGTGCAGCCGCTTTGTCAGCGTTAAAGCCGGTTTTCTGGAGCATCGACTGGTAGTCGGAAGAAAAACCGTTTATCCCACGGCGCATCGCCATCAGGGTGTTTTCGTCGATGCCCAGCATCTGCGCGTACTGGTTTGCCCGGTAATACGGCATATTGCTGAGGCGCTGACCAACGCCGGTGAAGATGGATGACATGTCACGCATTTGCCCGGACGCATCCCGCGTCTGCACACCAAGGCGATTCAGGAACCCTTCCGCGCCAGGATTGCTGCGCATGAATCGCGCCAGGCTCTCCAGTGAGTTCTGGGCAGCCTCAGCACTGGACCCGGTTTGTGATGCGGCGTAGCCAAGAGCCTTGATACCGTTTACCGAAGCACCGGTCCGCTGCGAGGCCCAGTACAGTTTGTCTAGGCCGTTGGCGATCGAGGTCGTAAAACCAACAATCGCCAGCGCCGTGGATTCCACCGCTGCACCCAGCTTAACGACGTTCGCCGCTACACCCTTGAGCGTGGCTTCAAACTTCGCCTGGCCAGCGCCGTCGATATCGAACCCCAGAGAGACCAGGTAATCACGGATAGTATCAGCCATTGTTCTGGGCTCTCCATTTGGCTACACGCACGTCGTTATCGTCACGCATATCAAGATAATCGTTAAGCAGCGCAATACGGCACAGGTCAACTGCGCCGTTATCGAGGTCTTTCTGATCGAGGTTGAAGGCGAGCGCCGGGCGAAGGATGTAATCCTCACCGCCCGGCAAGGTGTTGAAGGTTATTCCACTGGCAGGGTATTCGTCTCGCCGGTAGGAAGTCCTTGCAAAAAATTTCCCAGAGAATCCGCGACCACCCGCGCCACCAACTGCAGCATTACAAAAAGGTCGATATCATCGAATGCCATGGTCCCCTGCTGGCATACTGGAACCCATGCGTTCAGGTGTTTACGTGCAACCACCTGCAGGCAAGGGAACAGGATCGCATCCACATCAGCATCGCTTAGGCCGGAAACAGCGTCAGCAATCTTCGGCACTATGCTCTCCAGCGCTCCTTCGGTGTCTTTAGCACTGAGCTTTGACTGGATATTATGGAAGTCCGAGACCAGACCTGCCAGCACCGGCAATAGCTTGCGGGATACTTTCAATTGCTCGAACACGCTCAGCTTAGCGATACGGTACTGCTCATACTTGATGGTGATTTCCATGGATTAATACTCCCCCAGGAACGGGTCGATTTTGATGCAGTCGAATACCCAGGCCACTGTCCCGCCTTCTTTGGCGTTCTGCCAGTCAGGGTGTTTCTGGAATGCCCCACCGCGCGCTGTCATGATGTCGCCGGAGGCCGTATTGCGAAATACGAATACGTTGTTGCCCCAAAGCGCAGAAGACACGCTTTGCGCGTTATACGCCAGAGACAGCTTTTTATTTACAGGAGATGTTTTCAACAAATTGACGGTAACTGTTCCCGCCTTGCCAGCGTGCAGAGAGTGCATACCTTCACCATCTGCCCCAATCGTCATGGTGTTTTTATTTTCCACCATGGCGACGGTGATACCTTCTTCGGAGTTGGCGGAACCAGAGCCAAGATCAATCACCCCGGTTGGGCCAGTCATTGACCCCGTGATATCCAGAAAAGAATAAGTGCTCATTCAAGGTCTCCTTAGCGCACCACATCGATTAATACGTCAGCGAAGTGGATAGCACCCGCCAGTTTGGTTGCCACCTGGATCACCGGAGCTTTTCGCGCTTCACGGTCTGCCTGAGCTTGCGCATTGAGCGAGTTAGCGAAGACGTAATAGCCTTTGGTCAGCATATCTCCTGCCGTCAATTGCCCGACGTTACCACCGTTCCAGATACCTGGAGCCACCAGGCCATTATTCGCCCCCTGGTCCATCGATTGCTCAATGTTGGTTACCAGGCGCGTCACACCGGCTTCAGTCTGTGGAATTTTGGTGGTGGAGGTGTAAAGCAGGTTCCAGAGGTTGTTCTGGACGTAGTTCTGCAGCCAGTCGAGTCCGTGACGTTCGTCGAAGAAGTCGCCGTTGGACATCACCCCTTCCTGGATGATTGCTGTGTCGTTGGCATAACGCACGAACACGTTGCAGTTTTTGGCCTTCAGCGTATCAGCCTGTTGCGCGGTGACTGTCTCGGCAGTGATGCCCGGCTCCTGCTTGAACTTCAGGGTAATGGTGGTGTTATTGCCCAGGAAGTTGACAGTGAACGCACGCCCGAATGCAGAAGCTGCTGCATACGGCACCTGGCTGTACTGACAGAACGTGCGCCCGTAGCCAGCAGCTTTCAATTTGCTGGCTATGTCAGTTGCATCCGTAGAACTAATAACTTTAGCATCGGCAGTAGTCACACCATATATACGGGAGTCGCTTGCGGAGCCAATGAGAGCAGAAACATCAAGATGATCCTGATCTGTCATACTCGTGTCAGCAATGACAAGGCCGTACCAGTCAGCAGAGTATCCCAAAGCAGTCGCCACAGAAGGAACCGCAGAACCAGCCTGAGCATCAGTTCCACTTACCGCTGTCGGATTACTTGCCGCATTAATTCCCATTAATGGAGCCAGATCCGTTCCTGCACCAGCTGCCGAAGGGATGCCAACGATTGATGCTGCACCGGTTGTTGGCGAAGTAATCAGGAAGTGTGCGGTAACAGCATTCCAGGTCACAACAGCGCCGGCCAGTTTGGTGCTGATGGCCGTTGCCACTTCTGCCAACGTGGTCACCGCAGACAGGTCGACAGCACTGATATTTTTTGCAGTGCCATCAATGGTGATATTCAGTGCGCCATCGGTGACAGCGCTGAAGTTTTCAATACGCTGCTCGGTGGCATTGAGTTGAGCGCCGGTGAGGGTTCCAGCTGTAGCAGGTACAGGTGTTTTGCTCATTTTACCAATGTACAAATCCCGCGGTTGCGGTGATTGCTGGAAGTAAAGATTTGCTGCCTTGTATTCTTCTGAGGTGGTACCGAAGTCGGTAGCAACACTTTCGATATCCTGATACAGGCGCATAACCTCTGGCGCGGTGATAACGTTCGAGGTGCCGAGGATAAGCAACGCTCCAAAATTTCGCCCGGTCGCTGCGCGTACTGCGAGCGAAACCTGCACGCGGACGACACGTGATACAGATAAGCCGTTAGGCATGATTATTCTCCGAAAAATTTAACTGGAGCAGAGAGGATCGATTTGATGCCGTACTCACGTACCGTCTTGCGGCGAAGTGTCACAGACAGGTCGTAGCGGCGTTGCCACTGGTTGTTAATCAGTTCAGGTGCCGGGATGATGCGACCAACCTCACCAAGAGTCAGGCCGACCCGGTTCAGTTCCGCATTGTTCTGCGAGACGAAAAGGCCGCTGCGGAACGTTTTGGCGTAAGACTGGCCTCCGGGTCCGTAGAAGCAGCAGAGCACCACCAGCGTCTCGTATTGCCATTGATAATCGGTGTCATCATCTTTTGTGACAGATGCAGGGTTAGCGGCATCCTGAAAGTCGGAGATGTTGAAGCCGCACCAGTTGGTACCAAGTTCTGGGATCGCCGGTTGGGGGTCGGTAAATCGAGGCCTGGCCATCTCATCAGGCAGCCCTGAAACACCGCGTATCCAGCGACTGAGCTCACGCTCCAGCGCCTGGTCATACTGCGGCACCAGGCTGGTAGGCGTCAGGTAACCGGGTTGTGTCGTGTCATTCAACTGGTGTACCTCCGTTGAATTCCACCAGCTCGCAGTGGGCCTGAACGAACCCGGCGCCGTAGGACGTGTACGGATCCACAAACGTAACGCGGTAATGTCGCCCGTTGTAGAGCACCACATCAGCATCCAGACCAGACCTGCCCTGCGTCAGCCTGAACTGTGTCACAACAAGGATCGCCCCGCCGATAGACTGCCCGGCGGCCATGCGTTTGGCTTCCAGTGATCGGTCAACCGTTACTACCCCGTTGAACGGGATATCCTGGCTAACATTCGTGGTAAAGCCATCAGCGTCGACCGTCTGCGCATTGCGGGTGCATACCAGCGTGTAGTCGCAGAAGTCTGGGTCGAGCAGCACGTCAGTCACATCGAGAAAAGGCATTATTTTTTACCTCTCACAACGTAGGTGATTGAGCGCAGGAGATAGCCATGGGCATAGAGTGGCTTGTCGCCTGGCAATCCCTGCGCCCGGC
>NZ_SZWU01000020.1:262080-263254 GCF_005280935.1 Citrobacter sp. wls757
GGTCATGTCAGAGATAGGAATTAGGCGATCGCCATCAGTAATAACACGCTTCGCAGCATCCGAAGCCAGTTGCCCGGCGGAATTTAGCTCACGCTCAGCACCAGTGAAATTGCCATCCAGCGCAAGACCAGCAGCTGTCTTGAGATGCTCAGCGGTTACCTTGGCAGAATCCTCGATCCCGATATCCAGGAACGGGCGTGGAGGCAATGTCACCTCCTGACCACCAAGCCTGACCGTTGCCCCTGTAGACTGCAGATATCCGATTTCCGCGTTATTCAGCTCCTCTCCATCCTCGCGAACCGCGTTGGATTCTGGTATGCCCACCAGCACATCCATCTTCGACAGCCTGTCCAGCCCAGCGAGAACAGAAGCGACATTGTCCGCCCTTATTTTCACGCCGCTCATAGCAATTGCCGTCCACCAGCGCCCAACATCGACCACCACCAGTAGAATTCGCGCCCGTACCCGGTGTTATTCCAGAAACCGGCATCTGGGTTGATCACGCCAGATACGTCATAGCTGGCGGAAACCTTGTCCACAGATTTGGATGTGAGGATGCCGCCTCCGGAGGAGTTAACTCCGCCACCAGTTGCTGCGCCAGCAATGGCCTTACCACGCAACTCTGTGTAGTGGGCCGTGAACAACTCGGCGAGGTAAACAAACTGACAGCCGAATACATCCTGATTGAGCAGGCAGTCAGCCTGGTTCAGGTAGAAATTTACGGATGCGTCAGGATAACGAGTAGCGTCGGAAAACTCAGGGAAGTCTATGCGGAACTGATCACTTGTTGGCAGAAGACTGTTTTTTGCCATTACCAGCCTCCAGCACAGCCAGCTTTTCGGTCAGCTCACCCAACTGCTTTTGCAGGCCTGTGATGGTAGTCGACTGCTCAGCAATGGTGGAATCTTTTTCTGCCACCTGCTTTTGCAGGCCGTTGATGGTGGTTTCCAGCCCTGAAACCTTCAGAGTAAGGTCTTCGCCACCCTGGCTCTGCTTGAGCTCATCTTCAGTGATGGCCTGCGCATGGGCATTAAACGCCCAGTGCTCGGCCACGCGTTTTTCAAAGCTGTGCACGCCAGGCTTCAACTCGACATGCGAGCCGTCGGTGAAGCGCAGAACCGCACCGGAAGTTACGAGATATTTCATACTCTCTCCAGAACGGCGGGTTGCCCCG
>NZ_SZWU01000020.1:263300-275907 GCF_005280935.1 Citrobacter sp. wls757
CACGTCCATATAGGCGATGGTGTTGCCGTACGGGGTTTCAACCTGCCCCAGACGGCCGTAATAGGTTGTCAGCTGGTACAGCCCGCGGTATTCCAGCGGAGTATTCAGCAACGGAACCAGCGGGAAGCGAATGAACTTCTCATCCTGCGTGTACGCCACGACACGGTGAGCACCAGCTGCGCCACGCTTGGATGCCCACTTCATGGACACGATTTCCAGCGGCACGCCGTTTTCCTGGAACGCGATGCAGTTGATTTTCACGTACTCCAGCACGGAGATGTTACCGGCATCAGAAACCTTTTTGCTCGACAGAAGGCCGAACAGTTCAGGCGCCAGGCCAACTTTTCTCGGGCAGATCGCGTAACCAGAGCTCACCCATGCCTGGGAAAGAATCAGGTTGAAATCCTGCACAATTTCGTCAGGCGTTGCGCTAATCCACGCCTTAGCAGCGCTGATTGGCGTTACCTGTGAGAGGTTCAGCAGGCCTGTCATACCCAGATCGCTGTCACCGATGTAAACCTGTTCGTCGATGTCCATGTTCCACTTGAGCTGCATGGCATCGTACTTCTGGCTGTCTACCGGACGCCCAACCTGTTGAGCAGATGCCAGTTCCGGAAGAGTCCATCCCAGCTCCATACCCCACAGGCTCAATGGTTGAGCAGTTTTCTCGATATAGAGATTGGTCTGTGGGATCGCAGTGGAGTTTTTGCCGATCCAGTTTTTGCCGTTCGGGTTCACACCACCAGCCGCCGCGATATCGGTGTTGGTGAAGGATGACTGCTCATCAGCGATAGATACGTCACTGCGCAGCGGCATATCACGCGACCACTTATAGCTGACCAGCGGCAGGTTTAGCGTCTGGTCAAGACGCTCAAGTTCGCCGACCAGGAATACGCCTGCAGCGTCTACGGTGGCTTTATCGATAGTAAACATTCATCGTTCCTTAGATGTTGTAGGCGATTTCAACGTTGCCGTGGGTGGTGGTTGCCGCAGCATCGCCGGGACCCATCACTTTGGCGATGGTCAACTCAGGGGTGTTAGATGCGGTGCCATCAGGAGTGAGTACCACAGAACCTAAAGGACTTGCCGTCGTAGGTGCAGCGACACGGATATAAACCTTGTCACCTTTCTTGGCGGTACCGGCCTGAGCCGTAGGTACGGCCACGCAGATATAACCACGCTTCAGTTGGTCACCGGTGTATCCAGCCGTTACACCCAGCGCACGAGCATCAGTCGGGTTGGTCGTTGGGTACGGACGAACGAACAGGCCAGCTACGTCAGCAACGGTGTCACCGGTTTCCAGCGGTACAAATTTACCGTTGAGGTTTTTGCCAGCCAGACCATACGAAGGGAATGGCTTAGCAGCATCGAGAATTGCAGGCTCTGCGGTGAGATCCTGCGGACGAGTAACGGAGCCTGGGAAACCAATCCCCATGCGAGTTAAATAAGCTTTACCAGCCATTGTTGGTTACCTTATTGGTTGCGTTTCCAGAATTCGGCGTTGATTTTGTTCAGCTCAGCCGGGGACATTGGGCCACGAGCGCGGTCACCAGTTGGTTTGCCAGATGGTGGGGTGATGTGGTTCTTGGCCTTACTGATTTCGACGGCAGCCTTGAACACTGCATCAACGGTAGCTTTCGGCGCTTTATCGAAGTCGCTAATACCAAATGCTTTCAGACTGTCGCCAGTACGGGCTGCGTGAGTAAGAACCTGGCGTTTCAGACCTTTGTCACTGGCAGGCTGGAAACCCGGGCAGATGATCTCAGCATCGCCGATGATATTGCGCTTATACGCCGCATCTCCGGTCACCTTCGCATCTTCTTCAGCGTCTTCGTCGCCGGTTTTCTTGTCTTCGTCAGGGTCAGCGTCGCCAGTTTTACCTTCCAGCTTGTCGAGGCGGGCAATAATCGCCTGAGCCCAGGCTGGTACATCTTCATCACCGGTTTTCTTATCCGGATCGGTTTCTTCGTCTGTCGTGGTCTTCTGGTCTGCCGGCAGTGCGGTAGCCTGTGAAGGTACGTTCATGTTGATGGTTAACCCGGGGATAGAATTCATACCGTCTGACGGCATATCGGGAGCTTCATCAGCAAGCTTCGCCAGCGCATCTTCATCTTTGGTGCGAATGGCATTGGCCAGCTTCTGAAACCAGTTCTGCTGTTTCATGTTGCTTCCTTTGGTTGATGGGGCTGAATCCCCTATGGCACAGCGGGAACCAGCCCGCCCGCGGTCGATACCGACGGCCAGATGGTTGCCAGTGATTTGGTATTGTTTACCCTTTCCGGGCGAGAGTTGCTTGTAGAGCGCGTCGTATCCGCAACTGACATCGGTCAGGCCATCCTCGATTGCGTCAATGGCTTCCTGCCGCTTAACCAGCACGTCGGCAATGAGCAGGTCTGCTTTATCTCCGGTACCGCGCCGGACGTTCTGAATATGACCGTGGGCCAGTTCAGAATAGTTGGTGGGGTTAACGAAAAGGATGCTGCCACCAGCGTCTTCTGGGTGCCCAAGCGTGACGGCGACACCCTCAAAGCTAGCCATCGTTTCAGAAGAGAACACCTCATCTTCCGTTCGCCAGACGGTGACGGTACCGCTCGCATCCGGTTCGAGGTCGATTTCCTCCGGCAGGTAGACCTGCGATCCCGTTCTGGCGATCGGCACGTCCTTGCACAGCAATGAGCCATCCGCCATGCGGTACCGGGTTTCCCCGAGCCTGGTCTCAAAAAAGTATTTCATGGGTTACCTGCTGAATTGCGGGCAATAAAAAAGGCCGCTATTTGCGGCCTTATGAACTTATTTACTTAATCTGTCTTTTATCGATATTGCTGACTTTAATGCCCTTTCAGCGCTATCTAACTCATCTTTTGCTTGCCTAATCCTACGCGCATCACTATTGGGGTTATTTCCACGCCCTCCCCAGTCCGGATGAGAAACTCTAGCCCAATCATCCCGGGCGATATTTAATCTACGCTCTGCAGCGTCAACGTCGCTGGCCCTATCTAGCCACTCTTGATAGAAAGAATCAGCATCTTCTTTCTCTTTCAAAAGCTTAATTACATCTTCTTTTTTAGTCTTACCAAGATGCCTGCTGTAGTAGCACCATTCAGTTTTCCCGACAGGTCTAAAATACCAAGAGTAAATCCATTGGCCATTCAAGTTAAAGCGATCGTGGGTGAACTCAAATCCATTCAACTGATGTATTTTCTGTGTCATTTGCCATCCATATCGAGTTGATCACAACCAATTATGGATCATTTTCTTGGCGCTGGCACCTGCACTTCCGGCCAGCATTCGCAGTTCGGCAGACACCCGGCGTGGCCGGTCATGCCGTCCAGCGTCGGCGGATTATCCCAGCGAACGAAACCTCTCCCGTATACCGGGTCGACAACATCCACCATTCTGCGATGGGATGGCCGCGTTCCAGCACCCTCGATGCGCCACCAGTACCCCTCTGAGCCAATCGACTCTGCACGTGCCTGAGTGAGCGCTGTCGTGGCCCGGCCGATTTCGGTGCGGGCGATCATCTTCGCTCGGCTCTCAGCCACGTCGCCGGACTCCATAATCATCCGGTAGAGCGCATCGGGGCGCTCCCCGTTGATGACGGCTTCCATTGCGCGCGCCTGGATATCACGGACGCGATCGGCAGCCTCCAGCGGCAGAGACTTAATCAACTGCACCTGTCGCGCAACGATGTCCTGAGCCACGAACCCCACCGGCGTGTTGCCGACGACATCACGCAACCCCACAGAGATTTCCTGCGATACCGAGCGCCACTGGCTCCACTCCTCCTGCTCAACCTGCAGGAACATGCGTTTAGCGACCCGGTCGGCCCAATCGTCAATCAGCAGGGAGTAATCCATCAGCCTGGCGTTAACCTGCTCGGCGCTCGCTTCCGAACCATCGTAGGAACCAGTTACGATCGCTCCGCACTGACGCGCTATCTCCTGTAGGCTTTTCTGATACTGGCGCTCCGATTTGCGGCGGAGGTTCGGTTTCAGATTCAGCCTCCTCCCATTCTGCTTTGGCATCTTCAATATCCTTGTCGGTGATAGAGCCGCCGATGCCGATAATGTCGGACAGGTTGCGGAGGTCGTTTAGCGCGGCATGCTGCGGCATACCGATATCGCGCACGGCAGTCGCCAGGGCGGTGGCCACGTTGCTCGCCATCGTCGCCCTGTCAGTGTCCGACATCTCCCAGAGCTTGTTGAACTCGAAGGTGAAGTCTTCCGGCAGCGGCTGACCGAACAGCGATCGCCAGGTGATATCGAGCAGCCAGCGAATACGCCGTCGCAGGCGGCGTTCCTGCAGCGAGTTAACACGGCTGTAGTAGTTCTCCAAGTCACCGTCACCAGTGCTGAACCCGGATGGAGATTGCCCGAACAGGCGTACCAGCGGTATACCGGTTGCGCCAGACACCTGCTCAGCAAAGCGCAGGATGACGTCGGCGATACCGGCAAAGGAGTAACTATGGGTCTGGAATTCATCGTTTTTATCCATCAGGGTCATGCCCTCGATGGTCTGAAATTCCCTAATCATGTCCATGTGCTTCATCAACCCCTCATGCATAGGGTTGCCGGGACCAAGCGCCAGAATCTTGCGCAGCCCTTCAATGCTGTACGTGCGCAGGTGCGCCTTGTGGATCAGCTGGGTGGTGCCGACGGTCGCCGTATCGAAGGCCTGAATGCGCTCGAAGATACGCTCAACAACCGACATCCCCCAGCCGTTCTCGGTCTGCGCCTGCTGAAATGGCAGCGTGTCGCCTTCCATACGGATGATGCGGCTGTGGTGAATCTTCCACGGCGGGATTCCCTGCTGGTTGGTCACCACCTTGTAGAACTTCGGCTTGCCGAACTCCGGTCCGTAGTCGGTCACCAGGTCGTAATAGCTCGGGTTGACCTGCCAGCGGTCGAGGCACATCACCCCTTTAAACTGCCCCTCCTTGATGCGGTCAAGCTTCAGAGGAGTGGACATATCCTGCCCTTCCAGCAGCACCACCAGCAACGCACCACCATAGAGGCGGGACCACTTCAGGGTGTCGTTCAGACCATCCCATATAGCGATGTCGTCCCAGAACGTCTCAAACTTGCCTTTCTGCCCGGCCTCGAGTTTAGAACTGATGTTGATGCCCTTTCGGGTCATATCATCAGCCATAGCGTCTACACCTGCGCCCACCAGAAACGATGAGCGGTATGCAAATTCAAGCTGGACGCGATTACGCGAGATATAGCCAGGCTGATAACTCCCGCCGCTTTGAATATTTGCGGTGTATCCACCGAGCTTGGCAGCGAAGTTGTTGTACCCGTCACCAGTCCGGACGGGCTTTTGTGCGCCGCTCTGGCGTTTTTTGCGGGACATTATTAACCTCTTTGTCTACTCGCGGCCCAGCGCATCCCAGATATCCAGTGCGGATTCGGTTGGAGCGAACGCCATGATAAATGCATCGGCAACGTTCGGAGATGGAACGTCACGCTTTGCCAGATCTTTTTTACTCTCCGTCATCACCCGTCCATTGCGGTCGAAGTCACGGTGCGGCGTGGTAAGCTCCAGCTTCAGTTTCTCCAGTAATGGGCAGGACGAATCAATGCTTATCAGCTCATCTACCGAGTACTGTTCACCGTTGTTAATGGCGTTGAATGTATTTCGGAAGCGGTCGGCCACCAGCCACCAGGCCTGCGCTTTCAGGTTGGCGAAAAAGTCTTTGTTCGGTATGCCGTTGTACTCCTCCTCAGGCTCATGGACGCCTGCTCCTGCATTAAACCGCTGGTAATTGATCCGGCGGGATGAGGTATTCTCACGCAACCGGTCTTCGTTAATCTCACCAAACTTGGCTCCAGCTGATGCCCCGACACCAATCGAGTCGTACACGATATCGGCTTCACGCTCAAAGGCAGCCTGGTACGTTCGCTGGCAACTTTTCAGAAGCTCATCTTCTTTAGCCTTCCACTCATCCGCCCAGTAGATGACAGAACCGTGGCGGTAAACGTTGGCGCATTTATCCGTGCCGCCGTCCGCGACATCGAAGCCCACGCGCTTCCGCCCTCCCGGTTCGAAACCCAGCTTTTTGTGAGCATCGACGGCTGCTTCTATCCAGGAGAGTTTGATAATAGCTGCATCATCATCTGACTCAGGCACTCCTTCATAGACGTGCTTGAATCCGTCAGGGTCACGGCGCCGGGCCGCATCGATCACCTTCATCATGGTGTCTGACAGAAAAGGGTTTTCGTCGTAATTGATTTTTCGGATCAGTGTGTCTTCCGGCGGGTCGACAACAAAATTTCGCCATATGAAATCTGTCACCAGATTGGGGTTGAAGATAAACCAGCACTCTGAGCCCTCCTTACGGATGGTTGGCTCCAGTATCTTCCACTGGTATTCCGTCAGCGCATGGGCCTCTTCCAGCCAGAGAACGCTCACACCCTCCAGCGACTTTATCTCTTCGATATTTCGCCACAGGCCATAGAACACGAATTCCGAGCCGGTAACCCGGTTGATGATTTTGTTATTCAGGATGCGGAAGCGATGCCGCAGGCCAAAGCGTTCAATCTGAATCTTCAGCAGGGTGTAAACTGACTCTTCGATTTTGTTCTGGATCTGGCGAGCACAGCAGAAACGCAGGGTGTATTTATTCGCCAGGAATATAGCGATCCCGGCAGCGTCCCATGACTTAGAGGACGAGCGCCCACCAAAGAGAACTTTGTTACGTGCCCGCGTCGTCCAGAAGTTCTTCAGGACCGGATTCAGGGTCGGACTGGATGTCAGTGTAGAAGTCATTGAGATCACGCTCTCCATTGCCATCGTCAATGCCAGCATCACGGCGTAGGCGATCAGCCTCCAGCGACACTTTTTCAGTAGCGGCAACGCGATAATCGGTGTCGGCAAATATTTTGTTAACGGTGGCCAGCGTCCCCGTGATGGACTCGATACGCACGGTGTTACGCATCATGGCGTTCTCTGCCGCCCGTATGTTATCCATCAGCGCCTTTCGCTCATCCTTACCCTCATCTTCAGCGTCAATGTCAACGTCTTCGAGCAAGGTTATCCAGCGACCTATGTTCTCGGCGGCCACTAGGTTATTGGCGCGTAGCCGGAAGAGTTCATCTTCCAGCGTCAACGCTTTGGCATCTTCGATGACATCATCTTTAAGAAGGAGTCGGCGGGCATAACCACCGTGCTTAAGCGCTGTCTGATTGCCTGACTTAAAAGGATTTACTGGCGGCGCAGTACGCGAGCCACGAATCGGTTTCGTATCCGAGGGGCTCTCAGACTTGGGCGATTCGCAATCACTCTTTTTGGGCTTATCACCTCTGGTCTTGCCGCCTTTCTTCGTTTGCGAATTCGCAGTTTTATTCGCACTTTTTTTTTGCGAATTCGCATTACCGTTCGCAATCTTGATATAGCGCTTAGCTGTTGAATAATTCAGCCCCTGCGCTTCGCACCATTCTTTCGGCGATATACCCGTTTTGGCATGCTCGGCGAGGAACTGGTCTTGCAGCGCTCCCCAGTCCGGTTTTGCCATGGTTCTAGTCCTATGATTAAGGCCATTAAAAAAGCCACTCGAAAGTGGCCTTTGTGATGACAAACGTAACATCAAGGAAAAAGGGTTTATTCCTTATCGATCGCAGCCTGAATTGCATCCGCAAGTGGAGCGATATGCTTTGCAGCTACCCCCAAGTCAAAATCAACATTTTTAGCATCGGTTGGAGCTGAAAGCGTTACCTTGATGATTTCAAGCGCCGCATTCACAGCAATAATCCGTTTTTTGTGTTCAAAACCAGTACCAGTTTGGTGATATCCGTCCAGCATTTTGCTTCTCCATAAAAACCACTCATACATGGTGGCTATATGAATATTTAGCCATGCAGATCGATTTTCAATCCCACCACTTTTGACTTAGATCACAACTACATTAACTGTTTCAATATTCTAGTTATTGCCTACAGTTCCCCTGCCATGCTCTGTTATGTGCCAGCACATCACGCTTGGTCTGCTTGTCCATGACAGTGATGTCGATTTCCGTGAGATAAATTGGCTTCACCCAGTCGCAGCCGGTGTCGATTAACTCAACCTTTGCGGGTCCAGTTTGCGCGCAGCTCACGATCAATATCGTCATCAGGCATATGGCTAACAGTCTGCTGTACATTGCTGGCCTCTTTGGTTACTTCGACGCGGCGTTCCGCGGCTGCCTTGGTGGCTGCGACGTTATCATCGGTGCGCTGTTTATCCGCTTTGGCTTCAGCTTTCTCGCGGCCACGCATGCTACCTAGACCGAAGGCACCGAGCACCATAAGGATTGCGAAGCCGATTGCTGCCAGTATTGCCTTGAGTTTGGTCATAGGCTCACGCGTTCCCGTACCCAGCCATACACAAATGACTCGTTAGCCGGGAGCCGCTCTGCCAGTTCGAGATAGCGCTGCCCTTGGCTGCAGTTCAGTGCATGGAGCAATACGACCTCTCCTTCACTCCCGCGTTTCGCCAGGAAGGATTTCAACGCACTAATGCTGCGCGGTCCAATCTGGCCATCGGCAATCAGGTCGGGATAGAGTTGCTGCTGGTTGTTGAATACGTTCAGCCAACGCTGGAACCATTTCACCTGCACTGATGGTCCCATGTTAACGCCGGTATCGCAGAGTTCCGCGGCGATGACCGGGGATACGACAGCTACCTGGTCGAAGCGCGGGCCATACCAGTAATCGGCCTCGTAAATATCCATGGCCTGCTGCCGGGTCAGGTCTCGCATGTCGCCGGTATAACCATGAGCGCGCGCCGTTGCCTGTGTGATGCCCCAGTTTGTCGGGCCGCCTTTGTCGTTCGGGTGATTAACGTAGCCGCCCTCTTTGCCGAGGATGCTGTTGAAGATATCGTCTTTGGTCATCATTCAGCCCTTACGACTTTTGCCAGATTGCCTTTGGCTCGCCAGACAGCAATACATATGGCCAGGTTGAGGAATAACTCACCCGGATCAACGTTGCTGTAATGGCCGAGAAGGATACGGAAAGCGGTGAATCCCGCCGACAGGATCAGCAGGTAAGCCATCCACGCGTAACCGGGTCGGTGTGTCTTCCCTGCTTTACTGAAGAACATCAGACGCATCACGATCGCCATACAGATGATCGCGTTTGCGTCCAGGATGACGGAATGCCATGTCATTTCCCTTCCTCCTCCAGTCCTGGCATCTTGCCGCGCCGTGATTTGGCGACGATTCGAAGCAGGACTGCGACGGAAATGGAAGCGGATACCAGCGCACCAACATTAGGTGAAACTTCGATACTTACCGGCGGCTGCAACAACCCGAGGGCTGTGTTGATTACCCCTGCGAGTATCTTTGCCATGGGAACGGAGAAGAACACGCCGCCCATAAACGAGATGACTGCAAAGAGCATCTGCTTCCAGAGTTGATGAGGCTCTGAGGTCAGCACATACATTGCCGCCCCGGCAAGCGCACATAACATTACGCCAGGCGTCGCCTCCGGGAACATAGTGGCGAAAGTGATCCCTACCGTAGCGGAGGTCACCCCACTGGCAATTGTGATTGGCTCAGACATAGTTATTCCGTGTGTAGAGGGTCAGGCTTCACGGGCTGGATTTATCAACAAAGCACGTAGCGGATGATTCCCGTGAGCCTGAAATAGAAAAGCCCCAGCGGGTGCCAGGGCTAAGTGTTCAGCGTAAGAATTAATAAACCTGATTTGTTAACCCTGTCAGGTCATCAGGGTTCCCTGCTTTCCACAGACAAAGGAAACTGGTAACGTCATAATTCCACAGGCAATTAATGGGTATTATATGACTAACTTCACTGTTCGAGTTGAGCTGCATAACGCCGATTCTGACGATTATGAAGAGCTACATGAAAAAATGGAAGGTAAAGGCTTTAAGCGGACCATCCTGAATGGGGATGGTACAAAATACCAACTCCCTGACGCTGAGTATAATTATTCCGGTAACATTACCCGGGCAGACGTTCTTGAAAAGGCCTACTCAACGGCAAACTCAGTAAAAAAAGATCCTGCTGTTTTAGTTACGGAATCAGCTGGGCGCACATGGCGTGGTTTGGATAAATCCTAATCCGCGCAAACATCTGGAGCGCTGTCGTAGTGCTCCATTTTGACAAACGCAGCAGCAATTGCCTCACCTACTTTTTCATATTCAATAATACCCGCGTCACTACCCATAGAACCAGTAGCCTTTGATAACGCCTCACGGGCGACATGTTTAGCACTTTCAGGTAATTCAGAAAAGTTCATGGACATCCTCCAGAAACGCAAAAGCCCAAGGCGTTAACCTCGGGCTCGAAAACTCATTTACTGCCAGCGCATACAACAATGGCACAATATCAGATTTACATGAAATGTATGCTATTTAATTGACTTTTGCAATAACCTGCTGCGAAAAAGTCGCCTTTTGTTGTGATCGTGCTCTCACGGTGCAACGAAGGGAATCGCCGTCAAGCCGCTTGAGTATGGCGTGCATTGACCGCCAGTAGTCGGCGTAGTTATGGCACCAGTTATCCGCTTTAACGCCACACAGGTCCGCCAGGTCCTGGTGCTGATACACCTCCTTACCCGCCAGTTCCGCTTTCACATCCTGCGCAGCAAGCCAGATAAGCTGACGCAACCGGTCGCTCGTCTTCTTCGCCACCCTCTTCCCAGCCAGATGCTCGCAGAATTGCGACCATGCCCATTGTGTAATCGTGACCTGATGCTCCCAGCAAGTATTCTCGCTGTAGCTCCATAGCAGCCAAGCCTTCTGATGTTCTTCGAGTGACATTAACGCGCGGCGCCACGAAGCTGTGGAGTATTCAACCGGCTGCACCAGAGGAATATGTGATCCCTTGGCATGCGACTGTTTGCCCGGTATCGGTGGATTATCCAGCGTAATCATTTTCCCGGTCACTTCATCCAACACTCGAGGCTTTTTACGTTTAAACGTTCCAGTATCGAACTGTGCGTTCTCAAGCCAGGCCATCAACTGCCCTTTCGTCGCACCACTTAAATCGGCGGTAGCCACCATCAGCTGCTGGCGCACGTATTCAAGAAATTGAGTGTTCATACAGCACCGCCTATGGTTTTGATGTAGTTCTTCAGTATTCGGTAGTCCGTCAGCACAGAGCCGGGAAAGTGATATAAGCGCAATCGTTGCCAACGAACGCGGAGGTGATCGGCAAAATAGGATTCAAATGTCATGCAGCCTCCCTGCTCTTAATTAACCCACGGCGAAGTGCGCTGTAGCGCTTCCTGATGGCTTCGAGTTCTTCGATGGTGTATCGGTGTGGGACGTTATTGTTTTCGAGCGACTCAACGCGTTCAGCCCCAATTTTCTCGATAAGCCCAAGACGGTACTGCTGCTGATTGCCCGACAGCTGAACGTTACAGTGGTGGCACTGCTTATTGATATTGTCTTCTGTGTAGCGCAGGTGTGATGCCTTACCTCGTGAGCGGTAGTGACCTGCTTCCCACTGGACGGTTTCGAACGTCCCACAGCTGATGCATGGCAGATCGGCATCACGTTCGCGAATATAGTCATTAACAACACGCTGAGTTAAATCTTCCCAGTGCTTCAGCGGCTTAACTGCAGCTTTACGCTGGCGCCAGGCTGCACGTTCTTTCTTCTCAGTGGCGCGCTTTTTGGCAGACTCCTTGCGTTGTGCCGCCTCCCTGACCTTCCTGGTATGCTCTTTTCCAACCGCGCTGGCGCACTCATAACCGCAGACAGTCTGCGTATCGCGAACAGGATGGAACCACTGGCGGCATTCTTTGTTGGCGCACTTCCGGCGCGGTAACTTAGCCATAATCACCCCCAGACCTTTTGCCGAAAGGTTCTTGGTGTACGCGCCGGATGCTCGCATTCCGGTAATTTTGCGCTAACAATCCAGGTGATATTGTCGCGGTTCAGGCTGCGTTCTACCGTGGCGCCGCGGCGGCGATAACTTGCCACCAGTTCGTCGGCCTGCTCGGTTGTGCATTCATGATGGTGAAACCAGGAAAATTTCATCGCCATCACCCCGCAAAGCTCATAAGCTGCGCAGCGGCGTTTTCCGCTTCTCGCTGAGTCTTGAAGGCCCGGGACAATACCCATCGCCACAGAACGTCGAGCGCGGCTTTATACAGCTGCTGGAACTCGATTTCGTCCATATTGGCGAAAGCAATGCTGCGAGGATGTTTACGGAGTGTACCGTCAGGGAGCTGTATGGCGTCGTAGTGGCCAGATTCGATGATCACCCATGCACGGTATGCGTCATAGGATTTGCAGATGCTGATACTACCGGCTCGCTTATCGGCGATACGGTCGAGATATTGCTCGGCAGCATCCAGCAGTGCGCCTTCGTTTCCACCAAATGCCGCGAGGTATTTAGCATAACCATTTACGAGTTTACGCTCATTGCTGGATATCGCCCCGCCGGTTGGTTCCCAGTATTCGAAACCGAGATTGAGTAATGCGAAGAAGCGACGGTGAAAGGCCGGGTTGCGTACCTGCCGGAACTCGGCCACCAGCACGGCACCGAGTTTGAATTTTGATTGCAGTAAATCGCTGGTCTCCGGCGTAGCGGGGATCAGAATTCCTGATTGATGCTTAATAAGATGTAGTTCGTGCGCCATGGTTTCTCTCCGTGGCG
>NZ_SZWU01000020.1:275917-280275 GCF_005280935.1 Citrobacter sp. wls757
TGTGGTCAGGTTATCGGGTGTTCATGCCGATATAAACATTATGCTATTCAGGTACTAAAAAGGTCAAATACTGGCTGATAACTCCTTGATTATCTCTACCAGCGTGTCGCGTGACGTGACTCGCTCATCCATCTGAAGGTGCTTGTGCGCAATGTCAAACCCATCGACATTTAACAGCACTCGATCTCCTGACTTGAGCTTCAACGAACCAGCTACCGCTCCATCGGAGCGCCTAACTAGATCGTAAATATCACCTCCATCAGAACAAACCTCAGCCACATCAACCCCCTCTTTGCTATCAACAAATTTCACTCTTCCGGCCAGGATAATCCCGTCC
The DNA here is from genome assembly GCF_005280935.1 of Citrobacter sp. wls757. Classification (NCBI taxonomy): domain Bacteria; kingdom Pseudomonadati; phylum Pseudomonadota; class Gammaproteobacteria; order Enterobacterales; family Enterobacteriaceae; genus Citrobacter; species Citrobacter sp. wls757. The sequence continues at coordinate 276,255 of NZ_SZWU01000020.1, forward strand.
ACAGAACCAACATACCAAATGGCGCAAATTTCCTAATAGGTTGGCTGGAAGAAAAATAAAACTATTTACTGCAACATCTTAACTATACTCCAAAACAACTGTACATATAAACAGTATTTATCTGTTTTGCTTAAGTATGCACATGAAAGGTCTGTTTTCGCAAGGTCATTTATCCGATTGATTTAGATAAATTTTATTGCTACTTTCGCGCAAAAATTGATCGTTTATTTTAACAGATGACTACGTCAAAACTGTCGATTGTAAATATCTGATTGGAATGCTCTCGTCAGGTAAATGACAAAGGTGTCGATGTCGTCAGGGGGCATATTTCACTGGCGTTGAGGAATGTCAGGTTGGCAATTTGTTGCTGCGCTGTGCTTATTTGATAATCGATTTCATAGATCAATTTAATCAAATCGATCGGTATTATCGATCGACTAAAATTTGTGGCGGTCTTTATGCGTAAACGCGTACTCGTATGTGAAGTTGAAAGCCTCGTTTTCGGTGTCGAATCGCTGGTCTGTGATGTCTATCCAGCGACCGCCTTTACGAAGCTTCTGAGCGACCCATTTGCCTTCGGAAGGGAAAACCACGTAAGAAACGGAGTAATTGTTGCCGATATTAGGGGTTGGGTATGATTCACCTTCTGCCAGCATATAAAAATTTATACCGGCAACAATTAAGCGCCCCATTACTTCTTCTCGTTCTGGGCTGCCATATCCAGATAGCGAGGATCGGATGCTTTCGGCAACGTCAGACTCTGCTCGCGGTAGAAGCGCACTCGTTCCATGAAGTATTCACGCAGATGCTCTGGCTGATCACGGGCTACCTGTTCAGCGATAACTGGCATATTCATGCGCTCTTTGTACGCTACGCCTGAAGCAGCCAAGTCGACGTTAACCTTGTCCTGCTCTTCTTTGGATTTTGCTGCGATGTTATGACCAGACATATTGAATCCTTATTGCGTCCGTGTGCATATGAGAGCGTTCACCCTCAAGACCTTAGCATTCCATGGACCTTGTGCATCTGTGTAATCCATTTCAGTCACTAATAGAGAATAATATCCTCCCCCCATAAACCTTAAATCTATATTCGTCGTAAGGAGATTATCTCCATGCCCTCCCTGCGCCTGAAGTCTATCGGCGCTAATTTCAAGGACTTCAGCGTCAAAATCCCCATTGATTACAACGTGCTTTTTATCAACAACATGAATTTTAACGCCAGTCTGACATTCAAAATTTATGGGTTGCTGTTTATCAAATGGGGTGTATTCAGCATTAGTCATAAACGGAGAAACCAAAGCTACCGCTGCTATCATCATTTTCATTTTTATCGAGCCTTAACAAAAAGAGCCAAGAAGATATCATGGCTCACATTTAGTCAATTTGCTTTATGTCATTACAGCCGCTTAACTTGACTTAAGCGGCAATTTGTTTCGACTGGCATAGTTCCGGCAAATTAGCACGTACCAGCGCTTCAGCGAACGGCGGCGGCACGGCGTTGCCGCAGCGCGCAACCTGCTTGTCCTTCGCATACTTCTTACCCCGAAAGTCCTGGTCGATGATGTACCATTCCGGGAAGCCTTGCGCGCGGTATAGCTCGTGCGGTTGCAGCATGCGCATACCAATATCAACGATGCGGTAAGTTATGCCGTCAACTGTCACCAGTCCGTCGCAATCCTCGCCGCAGTATTCCCGCAGAAACTCAAGAGTCTGCTGCGCGCGATGTTCGTCGTATTCATCGACCGCAAGAGTGGTTTTCACCTCCCCTACGTGCAGCCCGCCCGCCGTCACCGTTGGCATTGGTTCACTGGTTGGTTGTCCGTCCCGGCAGGTGCCGCGCAACTTCACCAGATGAGAGGCAACTACTGCATGATGGTCGACAGTGGTAACTGAATGAACAGGCTCATCTAAACCGACGCCCGGTCCCGAGTAATTACCACCGTAGTGTTTCGCCAGAAACGCGCTCACTGTCGCGAATTTATTACCACCTGCAGTAACGGTGCCCAGCGGGTTATCCAGTCGCAACACACGCGGTTCTTGCCCGGGACGTTCACCATATCCCATCTGAATCAGCGTAGGCGTTACCAGTTGAGATTTACCGCCACCACCAGCTGTGATCGTTGCGCTCGGCTCGTCTGCCCGATGGCCGACACTGGCACCAAACTGGCGGGCTATCACTGGCGCAACCAGACAGGCGCGGGATTGCTTCAGAATGGTGTGAGCAGGTTTATCCAGCGGGCGCGGTTTAGCCTGGTATTCACTGCCGCCGTTGCCAGCCAGGAACGGGGTCAGCGCGGCTTCTACCAAACCAAGAGCATGCCCATTCCCGCCCGGGCGTTTTGATGTGCCAGCGGTAACCGTCGGTACTGGTTCGGTAACAGGCTGACCGGTTGCACCAGTGCGAAACTTTGTCAGGTGCGGTACGGCTAACGCGTAACCGTGGGTTTTAGTAATGGTTTGCAAAGGTTCGCCCAGCGCCTGACCACGGAAACAGTCGTAACTCGTTTTGGTGCTGGTGTGATTGCATTTCACGATGAACGGCGACGCACTGTCGATAACAAAGCGCTGTATGCCGCGCGCGATCCGCTTCAGGGTATTTTCTGCCAGCTGTTTTTTGCGATCGAATATTGACGGCGCCGGGATTGTCCAGTCGATACACTCCGCAGCGGTGCGCCATGGTGCCAGCCTGCCAGCCTGAACCGCAGGTGATTTCGGATCCCCATGCGTTGGTTCCGGCCACACAATCGGCTTCCCATCGCGGCGCATGACCATGAAGAAACGTTTTCTGATTGTCGGTGCGCCATAGTCGCAGGCGCGCAGTTCGCGATACTCCACGACATAGCCCAGACCTTTAACCAGCCGAGCGGCATCCTCGCTATCAAGCGAAATATTCAGAAACTCACAACACTCAGCCAGCGCCGGAAGGCTCGCCGGGATACCGGTTGTCAGCATGCCAATAAACGCTTCAAAAGTTTCGCCCGCGCGGGCTGGGTCAGGTCGCATTTCTCCAGCCAGTAACGGCCCCCACGTTTTAAACTCTTCGACGTTCTCCAGTTTCATTACCCGCGGCTCAACATCCAGCCCCCAGCGTAATACTACCCAGGCCAGTCCGCGGATCGCTTTCTCAACAGGTTTAGCGCCTTTAGCTTTAGAAAAGTGGCGGCAATCTGGAGAAAACCACGCCAGCGCCACCGGACGTCCTGCGGTAGCTACCTTTGGTCGAACCTCATACACAGACTCGCAGTAGTGCAATGTATCAGGGTGGTTCGTTGTGTGCATCGCCACGGCGTTCTCGTCGTGGTTAATAGCAATATCAACGCTGCGACCGATTGCCAGCTCAATTCCCGTACTCGCCCCGCCGCCGCCGGCAAAGTTATCAACGATGATTTCTCTCACGCGTATTTCTCCATGGCGATGGCCAGTGACTGTGCCGCTGTGATGATGGCCGGTACCGGCATTTTCTCCAGCCACATGCGATTGATGTGATGTTTAAGGCGGCGCTGGTGATGTGACGGAAGATCCCCGGCACTTTCAATCTGGCTATATACCATTCCCACTTCGGCAGGCCAGACGGTTTCCTCAACATCCACCAGCAACAGGTTTTCCAGCTCGACGATACGCTTCGTGGCGTATTCCAGTTGCGGATCCATCACTTCTCTCCCTGATGCTGTTCAGTTTTGATATGCAGGCGCGGCTCCCCGTCTTTCGGTTCAGGCCATTCTCGCTGCTTGTTTACCGCCAGCTTTTCTACCATCGCCAGGGTAATCTGCTCGTCACTGATACCGGCACGACGTTGCGCATCCCATAACAGGAATTGCATGTCAGCCCATTCGCTAAGGTCGCCAGGTTCAGCAGCAGCCTCGAGCGCTTCTTTGGAAAGGTGCTTCAGCGGACCAACTGGGCCGACATCGCCGAAAGTAGTCAGTGACCATGCTGCATGTTCACGGCGTACTTGCTCACGGGCTACCGACTCCAGAACTCCATTAATCACCTTCACAGCATCAGCCATTGCGTAGCCG
>NZ_SZWU01000019.1:0-1069 GCF_005280935.1 Citrobacter sp. wls757
GGGAGAGCGGTTCGCGCGGCTGCGGCAGCGGCCAGCCGTACAGCCAGCGGGCGCTGGTGGCGCAGACTTTCCCCTGACAGGCCCCCATTCCACAGCGTGAGGCGAGCTTTGCAGCCTGCCAGCTTTCGGCGTTTTGCACGTCGCCACAACGAATATCCTCACAACGGCAGAGTAGCGTATCCGCGGTGGTCGCGGCTTTTAGCGACTCCGGCAGCGCAAACGTCGTATGCAACGCTTGGGCAAAACGCTGCCAGCGGGTGCGCGCGGAGATGGCGCTTTGGGCCTTTTGCGGACAATTTGCGGCGGCATAGCCGGCAATTTCTCCCTCGGCTAACGCCAGCTCGCTGCCGCCAAAGCCGGTGCATTCTCCTGCCGCATAGATATCCTGCACGCTGGTGCGTTGCTCCGCATCGACCCAAATAGCCTGATTTTCTGTTTTGCAGCCAAAGATTGCGCCAGGTTCTATATTCGGTACCAGCCCATAGCCAATGGCCAGCCTGTCGCAGGCGATCTCCCTGGTTTGTCCCTGGTGGCGCACGGCCACTGACTGAAGACAGGTATCACCCTGCGCTTGGATGACCTGGCTTGCCGGATGATAGCGGGCTGGAAAGAGCTCGCCGAACTGACGCAATTTTTCAGGCCAGCGCCATAGCCCGGTTGCGAAACGGGCCAGTGCGGTTATCGGGGCCTGTTCGATGATGGCGACGATATTTCCGCCAGCGCGTTTCACCGTACTGGCGACCGCCAGCAGAAGAGGACCGCTGCCTGCAATGACCACGCGTTCCCCCTTGAGTTGCAGGCCATGTTTTATCTGCGCCTGCAGGCCTCCGGCCCCCGTCACATTGGGGAGTGTCCAGCCGGGAAAAGGCAGCGAGAGTTCTCTGGCGCCGCAGCATAAAATCAGCCGCTGCCAGCGGATTTCGCCGCAGTCGTCTGCGGTTTCGAAGACTACGGAATGTGGGTTGGGGCGGGCAATCAGCCGGGCACCGCTCAGCAGCGTAATGTGGGGATGTTCAGCTACCGCCTGACGAAGCCGTCTGGCGTCCCGGGGGAGTGAGACCTGCGGCCC
>NZ_SZWU01000019.1:1197-5876 GCF_005280935.1 Citrobacter sp. wls757
CTGCGCCAAGGATCAGGATCTCACAGTCAACGCTTTGCATGATGGCTCCTTTCAATCACCATTTCGGGCTGGCATTCCGTCTGGCAGGCCAGCACCCGATGTCCGTTCACCGTGACGCGGCACTCCTGGCACACCCCCATTCCGCAGAAGGGCGCGCGCAGTTGACCACTCACTGAACGACGGGTCACGCCGTTGCCCACCAGGACCAGTGCTGCTGCAATACTCATTCCGACGGGAACCTCACAGGTCTGGCCGTCGATAATTACGTTCAGGGTCGTCATGCGATGGCCTCCTGCTTGTGCAGACGTGCGGGGAGCCAGGCGTCCGGGGACACCGCCGGGCGCTCGCCAAGGATCTGGGCGCAAAGTAACTCGGCGGTTGCTGGCGCGGTTGTGACGCCGAGTCCTTCATGTCCCAGCGCCAGCCAGATACCCGGACGCGCAGGATGTGGGCCAATCAGCGGGTTACCGTCAGCCGATGCCGCGCGAAAACCGCTCCAGCAACGGATGATATTTAGCGTCTCCAGAGAGGGTAAAAAATGGCGCGCTCGCGCCAGCATCTGTGCCAGCAGGGGGAGGTCAACCTCGCGGTCGGTGTTATCAAACTGGCGGGAGGAGCCAATCAGCAACTGTCCGGTGGGGCGTGGCTGAATGTTAAATGCCACTGAGGTGCCGCCTGCATGGGCGCTGGCACCGTATCCCAACTCTACCAACTGGTGGCTGAGCAAGGGGCCGTAGCGGTCGGTAATCGCCAACTGGCCTTTTTTGGGTCTGAGCCAGTTTTCACCCAGCAGCGTGTTGGAACCCAGACCGCTGGCGATGACGATGGCGCGCGCGCGCAGTCGTTTGCCGCTGTGTAGGGTGACGTAAGGGGCATCAACAGTGAGGGCGCTATCCCGAAGGTGCGTTAAATCGGCATCGTTAATAAACCAGCGGGCGACGTTTGGGGCGTAAACTATCCCGTCGCCGGGAACCCACAGCCCGCCAGCGAGTCCGGCGGTGAGCAGCGGTTCGCGTGCGGCAAGCCGATCGCGGGTCTGCATTTCGCTGACAACCTGGTATTGTGCCATTCGTTGTTTTTTTTCTTCTGCCAGCGCAAGCTCTTGCGGCGTTTCCGCCAGCCACAGCGTGCCGCATCCGCGCCAGGCACAGCTTTCCGGCATCCGGGGTGTCAGTTTGCGCCAGCTCTCCAGAGACCAGGCGGAGAGTGCGAGCTCCGCAGGATCGTCATCCATGCACACCAGGTGACCCATACCCGCCGCCGTCGCGCCCGCATTGCCGTCATCGACCAGCGTGACTCGCTGTCCGCGAGCGGCCAGTTGCCAGGCGCAGGCGGCCCCGATAATCCCGGCACCGATGACGATGACGTCACTTTCGATCACAGCGAGATCCCCCAGCAGAACGGATCTTCAGGATTGAGGATCAGCTTGTTATCACCACAGACCCATGCCTCTCCGCGGATCGTCGGGACGATCTTGTCGCCATGCGGCACGAAATGCGCCGTAAATTCGCTGCCGATGATGCTCGCCTGCCGCCAGGATTCTCCGGATTTGAGTTTTCCGTCCTCTGCCAGACAGGCCAGCTTAGCGCTGGTGCCGGTGCCGCAGGGCGACCGATCCCAGGCTTTTCCGGGGCAGAGTACAAAACTGCGGCTGTCCGCGCGATCATCTTCTGCAAACAGTTCGATGTGATCGATAATACCGTCATGTTCGCCACGGATGCCTGCACGATCTAACCCTTCACGGATTGCCCATGCGTACTCCGTCAATTCAGGGATCTTTTCCGGCGAGACCGCGAACGGATGATCGTTGACAAGGAAGAACCAGTTGCCGCCCCAGGCGATATCACCCGTTACCGTACCGTGGATGGTTTCAACCTGTACCTGCTTACGCCAGCGGTAGGCCGGCACGTTTTCGACCGAGACGCTGCCGTCTTCGTGCAGCGTGGCGGTCACATCGCCCACCGGCGTTTCAATCAGATGTTTACCGGGCTGAATGCGCCCAAGCCATGCCAGCGAGGCAATCAGCCCGATGGTGCCGTGACCGCACATGTTCAAAAAGCCGCAGTTGTTAAAGAAGATGACTCCCGCCGTGGCCTGTGGCGAAACTGGCTCACAGAGCAATGCACCGACCAGAACGTCGTTACCGCGCGGCTCAAGAATAATGGCTTTACGCCAGTCGTCGTAGTCGCGGGAAAAGCGCTCGCGACGCTCGCTCATGTTCCCCGCTCCCAGATCCGGAAAGCCGTCGATGACCAGGCGAGTGGGTTCACCGCCGGTGTGAGAATCAATCACTCTCAGTTCACTGTACTGTGCTGTCATAGGATCTCCGGGAAGTTAATATTTTGTTGCTAAATGCTGACGCAAGCCCTGCGTCCCGGCTTGATCGCTTTCGTCACCACAAATGACGAAATCAGCATAATGGCCGCTGTCATCGTTAAGGCGATATCATATTTATTTGTTATTAATCATTTTGTTAGTGGTGTGGTAAACCAAAAAAGGCAACCGCGCCAGTGGCTGGAAAAGGGGAAATTATAAATCTACGGCAGGATCGCAAAACGCAGTAAGGATGCTTGCTGAGTTAACAAAAAGTTAATAAATATTCAGATCACTAATCGGGAGGAAGCGTGATGTCCTGTGTGATTAATGATGTGCGGGCCCCGTCGCCGGTGCCTGAAGTGGCTGAACTTAGCCAGATATGTGAGGGGTTGGCGCGTCAGCGTCCGGACAATATCCAGACGTTGCTCCATGCGATGGCATTGATTGCGCCGCTGCTCAATGCTATTCCGAATGTGGTCTTTTTTATCAAAGATGTGCAGGCCCGCTATTTGATGGTCAATATGACCCTGGCACGACGCTGCGGGTTTAAGACGGTCGTTTCTCTGCTGGGTAAAACCTCTGCTGATGTTTTCCCTTCAGCGCTTGGGCTGGGCTATACCGAGCAGGATATGCGGGTGCTGCGCGAAGGGGTAACGCTGCGCGATCAGCTGGAAATGCATCTCTACAACGGTCGTGAACGCGGCTGGTGTTTGACCCAGAAGCTGGCGCTGCGGGATGCGCAGGGCCAGGTCATCGGTATGGCGGGGATTTCACATGATCTGCAGGAAGCGCAGGCGCGTCACCCGGCGTGGCAGCGACTGGCGATCGTCGACGATCATATCCGCAACCATTATCACCGTCCCATCGCGATGGAAGAACTAACCGCCCTGAGTGGCATGTCGGTGGCGCAAATTGAGCGCTACTGTAAGCGTATTTTTCATCTCACTCCGCGCCAGATGATCCACAAAGTTCGGCTGGAAAAAGCCACCGAACTGCTGGCGGGCGATACGCCGATTACCGATATTGCGTTGCAGTGCGGTTATACCGATCACAGCGCGTTTAGCCGCCAGTTTAAGGCGATGACGGGCTCTACGCCGCGTGATTTTCGCATTACGCTTGCCGGGTAAGACACACTCACTGTGCTAATTTCGTCATCAAAGAGGAAGAAAACCACCAAGCAGTCGGTCGCCTGAAACGTCAATCTGTCAGTGAATATTCACCATTCATTCACTTTAAATTAACAAATTGACGACAAGGAACCGAACATGAGCAAGAAAGCCATTCACTGGAGCGGTGTATTCCCGGCAGTCAGCACCCAGTTTCGTAGCGATTATTCCCTGGATCTGGATGCCACCCATACGGTGATGAAAAACCTGGTCAAGGATGGTGTTTCTGGCCTGGTGGTGTGCGGCAGCGTGGGGGAGAACACCTCTCTGACCACGCAGGAAAAGCTACAGATCATCGAAGTAGCGAAAGATGCTGCGGGCGGTCAGATCCCGGTTATTGCGGGGGTGGCCGAATTCACCACCGCGTTTGCACAGAAGATGGCGAAAGAGGCAGAGCGCGTGGGCGTCGACGGTATTATGGTGATGCCTGCGCTGGTGTATTCCTCAAAACCGCATGAAACAGCGGCCCACTTCCGCAGTGTGGCTACGGCTACCGACCTGCCTATCATGGTGTACAACAACCCGCCGATTTACAAAAACGACGTGACGCCGGACATCCTGGCGACGCTTGCCGACTGCGACAACATCGTCTGTTTCAAAGACTCCTCCGGCGATACCCGCCGTTTTATCGACCTGCGCAACTCCGTTGGCGACCGCTTTGTGCTGTTCGCTGGGCTGGATGATGTGGTGGTCGAGAGCATTGCCGTTGGGGCGGAAGGCTGGATCTCCGGAATGTCGAACGCCTTCCCGCGTGAAGGGGAGACGTTGTTCCGCCTGGCGAAACAACAGCGTTATGAGGAAGCGATGGCGCTTTACCGCTGGTTTATGCCGTTGCTGCATCTGGATGCGCGCCCGGATCTGGTGCAGTGCATCAAGCTCTGTGAAGAATTGCTGGGGCGTGGCAGCGCCATTACCCGTCCACCGCGTCTGGCGCTGGAAGGGGATACCCGTGCGCAAGTGGTGGCGATTGTTGAGAAGGCGCTGGCGACCCGTCCACAACTGCCGGATGTTGGCCTTTAAGTAAAGGAGTGATGATGACGCTACCTCTCTCTGTTTCGGGTCAGCAGTTTATCGCCGGACGCCGCGTGGCAAGCGGTGAGGCGACGCTTCCAAGCCTGCGTGCCGCTGACGGCAAGCTGACCGGATACCATTTTTACCCGGCCTCTCGTGAGGAGGCCGCCGCCGCGGCGGAGGCGG
>NZ_SZWU01000019.1:5924-40894 GCF_005280935.1 Citrobacter sp. wls757
CCTGTCTATTCACAGACAGCGCCAGACGTGCGTGCCCGCTTTCTCGACACCCTTGCCGACGAGTTGGATTTGCTCGGCGAGGATTTTTTCGCCATAGCCCACCAGGAAACGGCGCTGCCGCTGGCGCGGTTACAGGGAGAGCGCACCCGTACCAGTAATCAGCTGCGCATGTTTGCCGGGGTGCTACGTCGGGGCGATGCCTTTGGCGTACGTATTGATACCGCACTCCCTGACCGCCAGCCCCTGCCGCGTCCGGATCTGCGTCAGTATCTGACCGCGCTTGGCCCGGTGGCGGTGTTCGGGGCCAGCAATTTTCCGCTGGCCTTTTCTACGGCGGGAGGCGATACCGCATCCGCGCTGGCGGCGGGTTGTCCGGTGGTGGTGAAAGCCCATCCCGGACATATGGCGACGGCGGAATTGACTGCCCAGGCGATTGTGCGTGCGGTCGCGGCATCTGGCCTGCCTGCGGGCGTTTTTAACATGATTTTCGGCACCGATATTGGCGCGGATCTGGTTCTCCATCCGGCGATTCAGGCGGTGGGTTTTACCGGTTCGCTGCGCGGCGGTAAGGCGCTCTGGCAGCTGGCGCAGCAGCGTCCGCAGCCGATCCCCGTCTTTGCGGAAATGTCGGCCATTAACCCGCTGATTATTCTGCCGCAGGCCGTCGCCACGCGGGCAGAAACGCTGGCCAATGAGCTGGTGTCCTCTTTCACTTTGGGATGTGGGCAGTTTTGTACCAAGCCGGGGCTGATCCTTGTCTTACGCGGCGAGGGTATGTCCCGCTTCACGCAGGCGCTGAAGGTCGCGGTTGATCAGGCCCCGGTACAGATCATGCTGAATGCCCCGACGCTCGCCCATTATGAAGAGGGGGTCAGCGCGCTTGAGGCTCATCCGCATATTCAGCGCTTGGCAGGGTCTGATGAATCGGTTATCGGCCGCGCGCAGGCCCGGTTGTATCAGGCTCCGGCTTCGCTGCTGCTGGCACAGGATCCACTGCTACAGCAGGAAGTGTTTGGCCCGCTGGCGGTGTTGGTCGAGGTGGCCGATGAGGCGGAGTTGCAGTCCATTTTGCGCGTGATTCCGGGCCAACTGACGGCAACCGTGCACGCCGAATCTGATGATGGGCCGCTGGCGCAGCGCCTGCTGCCAGCCCTCACTGAAAAAGCGGGACGCGTTTTGTTTAACGGTTATCCAACCGGTGTCGAGGTTTGTGATGCCATGGTGCACGGTGGTCCGTGGCCTGCCACCACCGATGCTCGCGGTACCTCGGTAGGGACGCAATCCATCGACCGTTTTTTACGCCCGGTATGCCTGCAAAATGTGCCTGCCGCGCTGCTTCCGCCTGCTGTCCAGGATGACAACCCTCTGAACCTGCTGCGCCTGATTAACGGGCAGTGGACCCGGGAAGCCATTTCCCCCTCTGTTGACTGAAGGGCATGACCATGACGATTCACTCTACGCACCAAACACAGGCCCGCGTTGCTGAGGTGGGTAAATTTAAAAAGCAGCTAACGCTAACCGACCTGACGTTTATTGGGCTTGGGGCTATCTTCGGTTCCGGCTGGCTGTTTGCCGCAAGCCATGTGGCATCGATTGCCGGACCTGCGGGCATTGCCTCGTGGGTCATCGGTGGGATTGCCGTTCTGCTGTTAGGGATTGTCTATTGTGAGCTGGGCGCGGCACTGCCTCGTGCCGGGGGGATTATCCGTTATCCGGTCTTTTCCCACGGTGAGTTGATGGGGTATCTGCTTGGATTTATTACGCTGATTGCGTTTTCAAGCCTCATTTCCATAGAGATTGTTGCTGCGCGGCAGTATGCGGCAGCATGGTTCCCGATGCTGACTCAAACTGGCTCAAGCGACCCAACGCTGCTGGGATGGGTGGTGCAGTTTTTGCTGCTGTGTTTGTTCTTCGGGCTGAATTACTACAGCGTAAAAACGTTTGCCCGTTCCAATAACATCATCAGTATTCTGAAATTTTTGGTGCCGTTGGCGGTCGTTGTGACGCTATTTACCTTTTTCAAACCTGAGAACCTGCACGTTCAGGGGATTGCACCCTTTGGTATGTCGGGCGTTGAGGCTGCGATTAGCGCCGGTGGGATCATCTTCGCCTACCTGGGGTTGACGCCAATTATTTCTGTGGCGAGTGAAGTAAAGAATCCACAGCGTACCATCCCGGTGGCGCTGATTTTATCCGTGGTGCTGTCGACGATTATTTATGTGCTGTTGCAGTTGGCATTTCTTGGCAGTATTCCGACCGATATGCTGGGTGGCGGCTGGGCGGAGATCAGCAAGCAATTCTCGCTGCCGTACCGGGATATCGCCATTACGCTCGGTATGGGCTGGCTGGCGTTTATGGTGGTGTGCGACGCGATTGTCTCCCCAAGTGGTACCGGCAATATCTACATGAACGCCACGCCGCGCGTGATTTATGGTTGGGCGAAAGCAGGCACCTTCTTTAAGACGTTTACCCACATCGATAAAGAGTCTGGCATTCCGCGTCCGGCGCTGTGGCTGACCTTTGCATTGTCTATCTTCTGGACATTGCCGTTCCCGTCATGGGAACAGCTGATAAGCGTGGTGTCGGCGGCGCTGGTACTGAGCTACGCCATTGCCCCGGTCACGGCGGCGGGGCTACGTCGTAATGCACCGGATTTGCCGCGCCCATTCCGTGTGCGTGCCTTCGGGATTATCGGTCCGGTGTCGTTTGTGATTTCGGCACTGATTGTATTCTGGTCTGGCTGGGGCACGCTGTCATGGCTGCTGGGACTGCAGATTGTGATGTTTGTCGTCTATGTGCTTTGCAAATCAAAAGTGCCGGTACACACCGTAAGTCTGGCACAGCAGGTGAAATCGTCTCTGTGGCTTATCGCCTTCTACGCGCTGATTATGCTCTTCTCCTGGCTGGGCAGTTTTGGGGGCACAGGGGTGATTGGTCATCCGTGGGATACGGTGGTGGTAGCGGTGATGTCGCTGGGAATTTACTACTGGGGTGAGCGAACCTGTCTGCCGCGGGCTAACTTTACCGGTGATGAAGAAGAGTAAAGGAGTCGGTCATGGAGATGGTAAACCTCTCGTTAACAGAGGCTTATGCGCTGGCATATAAGGTGCTGCGCGGGAACGGATTCAGTGAAGCGCATGCCGTGGCGATCGCGACAAACGTGACCCACGGTGAGCGTGATGGCTGTGCCTCGCATGGTTTGTGGCGGTTGCTGGGGATTGTGGAGACGCGACGTAAAGGAAAGGTGTCACCTGACGCTGAGCCGGTTGTCACCGATACCGCGCCGGCCATTGTGAAGGTGGACGCCGGTGGGGCATTTTCCCTGCTGGCATTCGAGCGCGCGCTTCCACTGCTGATAGAAAAGGCGCGCCACAGCGGTATTGCAGCCCTGGCGATTAACCGCTGTGTGCACTTTTCGGCGCTGTTTGCCGACGTTGAACCGCTCACGGAGGCGGGGCTGGTGGCGCTGGCGACGACGCCCAGCCATGCGTGGGTTGCTCCCGCAGGCGGGACGCAGCCGCTTTTTGGCACTAACCCGATAGCATTTGGCTGGCCGCGTGAAGAAAAATCCCCGTTTATCTTCGACATGGCCACCAGTGCGGCGGCACGGGGAGAGATCCAACTCCATCAACGGGCGGGAAAAGCGGTGCCGGAAGGGTGGGGGATTGACGGTGACGGTCAGGCCACTACCGACGCGCAGGCGATCCTCGACGGCGCGATGTTGACGTTTGGCGGGCATAAAGGGTCGGCACTGGCGGCAATGGTGGAACTGCTTGCCGGACCGCTCATCGGCGATATGACCAGCGCGGAATCGCTGGCGTGGGATAAGGGGGCTGGCGGGTTGCCCTATGGTGGCGAGCTGATTCTGGCCCTGGACCCGTCCCGCTTTCTGGGACGGGAGGCTCCGCAGCATCTGGCACGTGCCGAGAGACTCTTTGCCGATATGCAGCGGCAAGGGGCGCGTTTGCCGGGCGAGCGTCGCTATCATTCCCGTACGCGTACAACTCGTGACGGTGTGGAAATAGCCCATTCGCTGTTCAAGGATATATCTGCGTTAGTGAAATAATTATTGGCATTATCGCGATAACAGGAGGGTTGATGTCCCTCCTGTTATACGTTTATATAAATAGTTACTGTGATTAGCGATGCGCAGGTGTTGGCGCACCTTCGTATCGCGCTAATAAAACCACTGTAAATTTCCCCAGTAATCTTCGGTAAGTCCAGATATAAATAAGATGAAATAAGCGCGAATAGCATGCTTTTGGAATAAATAGAAAACGCCTTCATCCCAATAAATCCGGTATTATTAATCGTATTTATTCATTATCTTTCGCGCGCCTGAATATCCCCACGCTCCAGAAAACAACGCCTGTCGGCATCAGACCAAAAATGCGATCTAACTCACTGAAGCAAATAGCAAACTCTGAAACAACGTTTAATTGTACACTTTGCTTTACACTTTTAGTGATGTGAATCACAAATATAAACCCGGGAAGTGATCCGACTCTCACAAATTGGGGTGTACTCATTGAGCAATACATTATGAGAACAGCCTGGAAAGTTAAGTTTTCAGTATTTTCCCTCTCCAGTGATATGCAACGGTGAAGGGCAAATCAACACGCAAAAAAAACTCGTTGAATATGAACGGGTAAAAAAATGACGTGTGATTTGCATCACTCACATTTACAGCTTTTTAAATTATTGCCAGTGATTAATGTTGACCGGGCTATTTCCATAATCAATCAAATCTTGCATAGTGCCTCCACATTATTTCTCCCCCTGGCTCAGGAGGCGAATAGTTATATTTCATCAGACTTTATTGATGAACCAGGTATGATTTACTTCACATTAATACGTACATGACCACTGTTACTGGAGAAACAAAATGAATTATCCGGCAGAACCCTTCCGTATTAAAAGCGTTGAAACTGTATCTATGATCCCGCGTGATGAGCGCCTTAAGAAAATGCAGGAAGCGGGTTACAATACTTTCCTGTTAAATTCGAAAGATATTTATATTGACCTGCTGACCGACAGTGGCACCAACGCAATGAGCGACAAGCAGTGGGCCGGAATGATGATGGGTGATGAAGCGTACGCGGGCAGCGAAAACTTCTATCATCTGGAAAGAACCGTGCAGGAACTGTTCGGCTTTAAACATATTGTTCCGACTCACCAGGGCCGCGGCGCAGAAAACTTATTATCACAACTGGCTATTAAACCAGGGCAATATGTTGCCGGGAATATGTATTTCACTACCACCCGTTATCACCAAGAAAAAAATGGTGCGGTGTTTGTCGATATCGTTCGTGACGAAGCGCACGATGCCGGTCTGAATATTGCGTTTAAAGGTGATATCGATCTTAAAAAATTACAAAAACTGATTGATGAAAAAGGCGCAGAGAATATTGCGTATATCTGCCTGGCGGTGACGGTTAACCTCGCGGGCGGACAGCCGGTCTCGATGGCGAACATGCGTGCGGTGCGTGAACTGACGGCAGCACACGGCATTAAAGTGTTCTACGACGCTACCCGCTGCGTGGAAAACGCCTACTTTATCAAAGAGCAAGAGCAGGGCTTTGAGAACAAGAGCATCGCCGAGATCGTGCATGAGATGTTCAGCTACGCCGACGGTTGTACCATGAGTGGTAAAAAAGACTGTCTGGTGAACATCGGTGGCTTCCTGTGCATGAACGATGACGAAATGTTCTCTTCTGCCAAAGAGTTAGTCGTGGTTTACGAAGGTATGCCATCCTACGGCGGCCTGGCCGGACGCGACATGGAAGCCATGGCGATTGGCCTGCGCGAAGCCATGCAGTATGAGTACATCGAGCACCGCGTGAAGCAGGTTCGCTACCTGGGTGATAAGCTGAAAGCTGCTGGTGTACCGATTGTTGAACCGGTGGGTGGTCACGCGGTATTCCTCGATGCGCGTCGCTTCTGCGAGCATCTGACGCAGGACGAGTTCCCGGCACAAAGTCTGGCCGCCAGCATCTATGTGGAAACCGGCGTACGTAGTATGGAACGCGGAATTATCTCTGCGGGCCGTAATAACGTGACCGGTGAACACCACAGACCGAAACTGGAAACCGTGCGTCTGACTATTCCACGCCGTGTTTATACCTATGCACATATGGATGTCGTGGCTGACGGTATTATTAAACTTTACCAGCACAAAGAAGATATTCGCGGGCTGAAATTTATTTACGAGCCGAAGCAGTTGCGTTTCTTTACTGCACGCTTTGATTACATCTAAAAAATAGTTATGGCCCCATCACGTGATGGGGCTTTTTTGTATTCCTTTTCCATGAACAGGAAGCCTTTGCGGTGCCCGTTACCGTGACATAACTAAAAAAAGTAAACCCTGACTCCGACATTTTTATTATCCGCATGATGTACAAATGACAGCTGTAATTATAACGAATAGTCTACAGGAACATTTATCATGGATATTAATGCCATTGAGCGACAGAGTAGTACCCCCGGACTGATTAGCGGAACCATGTTGGTTATCGCGACCGTAGTGGGTGGCGGGATGTTCTCCCTGCCGATTGCGATGGCCGGCGTATGGTTCCCCGGTGCGTCTGTTATTCTTCTGTTTATCGCCATCATGATGTTATTAACCGGTCTGATGCTGGTTGAAGTCAACCTGCATTATGGTGCCGGTGCCAGTTTTAATACCTTTACTCAGGATTTATTAGGCCGTAAGTGGAATATCGTTGTCGGTATCGCTTTCGGCTTTGTGCTGTATATTCTGACCTATGCCTATATTTCCGGATCGTCAGCGGTGATGGCGCAAACCGTGTTCAAATACAGCGGCGTGCGCTTTCCGGCGAATATCTCGGTGGTGATCGTCAGCATGCTGGTCGGCGCGATTGCCTGGTACAGCTCCTTGCTGGTCGGACGCATCACTACCGTGTTGATTATCGGTAAGTTTATCGCGTTCTTTGCTACTTTCTCCGGGCTGGTTGGTCATATTGAAGTGGCGAAACTTGTCGACAGCGTGGCGGTGGCGCTGCCCAACTCACAGTACCTGCCTTACATTCTGATGACGCTGCCATTCTGTATTATCTCGTTTGGTTTTCACGGTAACGTGCCGAGCCTGGTCAAGCTGTATGGTACGCGCGGGATTTCGAATATTACGCGTTCGATTATCATCGGTACGCTGTTTGCCCTGCTGCTGTATATCTTCTGGCTGGGCGTCACGATGGGTAACATCAGCCGTTCCGCGTTCCCGCCAATTATCGCCAAAGGCGGCAATATCGACGTGTTTGTTGAGGCCATCAGCGAGCTGTTCACCAGCCGGTATATGGATCTGATCCTGACCTTCTTCGGCAACTTCGCAGTAGCCAGTTCTCTGCTGGCGGCGACGCTTGGCTTGTTCGATTATATCGCCGACCTGTTTCACTTCCCGGATGACGGCATGGGCCGACTGAAAACCGCGCTGGTGACCTACTTCCCGCCAGCCGCCGTGTGCTTCTTCTTCCCGAACGGTTTTGTGCACGCGATTGGCTATGCCGGTCTGGCCTTTACCATCTGGAGCGTGATCCTGCCGCCGTTCCTGGTGAAAGCCGCGCGGAAACGTTTTCCGACCGCCAGCTATACCGCGCCCTGTAATAACACCGTGCTTAACCTGGTGATTGTCTGTGGAGCGGTTGTCTATCTGACGGTTGTTCTGGACGTATTTGGTCTGCTGCCAACGTTTCGTTAGACGGAGTCAAAATGAAAAACGTGTTGTCTGTTCAGTCGTCAGTCGTTTATGGCTATGCCGGAAATAAAGCCGCTGTGCTGCCGATGCAGCTTTCGGGGATCGATGTCTGGCCGTTTTACACCGTACAGTTTTCCAACCACACCCAGTACGGGATGTGGCAGGGCATGGCGATGCCGCACGGCGAGCTGAGTGCCATCATCAGCGGGCTGGATGACCTGCAAAAGCTGGCGCAATGCGATGCCGTGCTGTCCGGGTATCTCGGGGATAAACGTCATTGTGAAGAGGTGATGCACGCGGTCACCACCATTCGTCAGCGTAATCCGCAGGCGCTCTATTTTTGCGATCCGGTGATGGGCGATCCGCAAAAAGGCTGCATTGTCGCGCAGGGCGTAGAGTCCTTTTTTGTCGATGATGCCATTCAACTGGCCGACATCATGGGACCGAATCTCTATGAGCTGGGCGTGCTGACGGGCAGACAACTGCGTGGTTTTGACGAGGTGGTGGAAGCTGCGCAGCAGCTGGTGTCGTGGGGTGTGAAGAAGGTGCTGGTGAAGCATCTCGGCGACTGTTCGCGGGACAAACAGGCGTTTGAAATGCTGCTGGTGACGCCGGAACAGACGTTACACATTGCCCGGCCGCTGTATACCTTTGCCAAAATGCCGGTGGGCGTTGGGGATCTGATTTGCAGCGTGATGCTGGCCTCACTGCTCAATGGTTATGAGGACAAACAGGCGCTGGAGCGGACCACCAGTGTCGTCGATGCGGTGATGCGACTGACGAAAGAGCATGATTCGTATGAACTGCGGCTGATAGATGCGCGTCACCAGATAATGGATCCGCAAATTCGCTATCGGGCAGCGGTACTGTAGCGCCACGAGGGGGCTCTATGTTTCTGACATTGCTGCGGCTTCAGCATCCTCTGGTCTACCGTTTCGCGTGGCTTCGTCTGTGGGTGGCGGTGTTAAGAGCATGCGGTCTGCGTAAGAGGAAGGGGTGAGCATTTTACGCTGCAGTCTCTGCCGGATGCGGCTCGCGCCTTATCCGGCCTATAAATGAGCGTGAAACGCAGGCCTACAAATGAGTGTGAAATGTAGGCCTGATAAGCGATGCGCCATCAGGCATAAGTGCCAGGTATTACACGCGGAAGTAGCGTGGTGGAATCAACGCGGAAAAGGCGTCGAACTTCTTCACCATCTTTTTCCAGAACAACATAACAACAATCCTCGATTTGAAACATCGGCGCTATTTTAGTCAGCGCCGACAAATCGTAAAGCCTGTCGCCTTGTTCCGTTCCTGGGACGGTGTAAACCTTTTTGGTCACTGTGTCGTCAAATACGATTGCCGCGAATTTGACGGGGTTGACAATGGCTTACGCCATAAACCAGTAATAAAAGAGACCAACCTTTAAGCCGAGGATCACAATGTAGGCGCAACAGTATTTCATGGTGCCAGACATAATCTGGTTGGCCTGACCGTCCATTTTGGTGGCAGAAACCGCGATGGCGATGCTTTGCGGCGAAATCATTTTCCCCCCCGTAGCGCCAGAGGTATTGGCCGCCGCCAGCCAGTTGGGATCGATATGTAACTTGCTGGCAGCAATGGTTTGCAGCTTGCCGAACAGAATGTTCGAGTTGGTATCGCTGCCGGTAACGAACGTGCCCAGCGCGCCAATCACCGGGGCGAGGAAGACGTACGAACTGCCGGTCAGATCGACAATCGACTGCGCCAGCGTGGAGATAATCCCGCTGAGATCCATCACCGTGGCCAGCGCGACGATCGCCATAATTGCGACGATAGAGTTTTTAAGCTGGAAAATGGTTTTGATAAATACTTCCAGCATCCCGCGTGCGGACGCCCCCTGAATAAAACCGCCGATAATGGTCGCAAAGATGATCAGCATCCCTGGTGTGGTCACCCATTCAACTTTCAGTGCCATCGTTTTGCCGTCAGCCAACGTGAAATGCAGCACCGAAGCCAGTTGGGACGCCGCGCCTTTTATTGTCGGGAACAGCGGCGAACACAGCAGGATAAACACAAAAATAAACAGATAGATAGAGCCAACCCGGAACAGCACTTTTGCCGAGCGCGGCGTGGTTTCGCGGGTATGGCTGACCTCAATGCGCCACTCTGGATCGGTTTTCCCTTTGCGCAGGCGACTGACCATCGCCACGGCAAACAGGCTGACCAGGCTACCGGCAAAAGCGGGTAATTCCGCGCCAAGATGGATGGCGACAAAATATTGCGGAATCAGCGTGGAAATGCCGCAAATCAACGTGATCAGAAATACGCCACGAATGGCTTTCAGGCCGCCGCCAATAATGCAGACAATCACAAACGGCAGCAGGATATTAAACAGCGCGAGCTGCAAAATAATGGTTCCGCCTAAGGTATAAACCGGCAGATTAACCTGTTCAGCCAGAATAGAAACCGGGATCCCGACCGCGCCGAATGCGGTGGGAACGGTATTCGCCACGAGAGAAGCAATCGCTGCTTTCAGCGGGTTGAATCCCAGCGCAATGAGAATGCCGATCGGAATAGCGACCGCCGTGCCATAGCCCGCTGCGGCTTCAAGAAATCCACCAAAACACCATGAAATCAGCAGCACCTGAATACGCTTATCTTCGCTAATGCTGGCGAGAATATCGCGCAAAATATCCAGTGCTTTGGTCGCTTGCATGACGTTATAACTGAAAATAGCGCCGAGGATCACAATCACGATCGGCCATAGTCCCTTCAGTGCACCATAGCCTATCGCGGCTTTCAGATTTTGTACGGGCATTTCCCAGAATATTGCCGATAGTGCAGCGGTGAATACCAAAGAAATCAGTACGGAATAATGGATGGGCATTTTTAATTTCAGTATTAAAAATACCATAAGTAGTAAAGGAGAGAGTGCCAGGGCAAACATAAAATATTCGTTCATTGCTATTCCTGATTGGTTCATTAAACCTGATTTATATTTATGGCGGGAAGACTACATTGCTGTATAAATAAAATATGTAAACTGAATCGCTTCAGTGAATAAAGTAATTATGATTTGTGGTTTTGTAACTATTGTAATCTTTTAATTAAAATTCAATGCCAGATAAATATACTTAAGAGCAAGGTAAATACCCATAAGTGGTTATTTAATAACATTTTTAATAATGGTAGTGACGAAGGTAGTAATCATTCGAAACTATTTTACAAGGTGTTAATAACACTGTCGTTTTCAATATAAAAATGTGAGCAAGTCCGAAATAAATAAACATGGGTATTGCATATGCATGTTGATTAGGGGATTATTCGGTTTTGTCATACAAATGAAAATACAGACATTTGCGATTGTCCTGATATAAGAAGAGGAGAGTCGCTATCAAAGGAAAACGATCCGTGCATCATAATGAACCCAGACATTAGTAAAACAAGCAAATACAAAAACTGGGCGTGAAATACAGCTGAATCTTTGCTTGATATCGCGATATCAAGCGCAATAAACAGAAATGAAGCAATGGAGTAGTTATTGTGAATGTAAATTTCTTTGTTACCTGCATTGGTGACGCACTGAAATCACGGATGGCACGAGACTCCGTATTGCTGCTGGAAAAACTGGGTTGTCGCGTGAATTTCCCCGAGAAGCAAGGGTGTTGCGGTCAGCCAGCCATCAACAGCGGATACATCAAAGAGGCGATCCCCGGGATGAAAAACCTGATCGCCGCGCTGGAAGACAACGACGATCCGATTATCTCCCCGGCAGGCTCCTGCACCTACGCGGTAAAAAGCTACCCGACGTATCTGGCCGATGAACCGGAATGGGCGCTGCGTGCTGAAAAAGTTTCCGCGCGTATGCAGGATCTCACCTCCTTTATCGTCAACAAACTGGGCGTGGTGGACGTTGGTGCCAGCCTGCAGGGCCGCGCTGTGTATCATCCTTCCTGTAGCTTGACCCGCAAACTGGGAGTGAAGGAAGAGCCGCTTACGCTGCTGAAAAACGTGCGCGGACTGGAGCTGTTGACTTTTGCCGATCAGGATACCTGTTGCGGCTTTGGCGGGACGTTCTCGGTCAAGATGGCCGAGATATCCGGTGAGATGGTGAAAGAGAAAGTCTTACATCTGATGGATGCAAAGCCGGAATTTTTGATTGGCGCAGACGTTAGCTGCCTGCTGAACATTGGCGGCCGACTGCAACGGGAAGGCCAGCCGGTCAAAGTGATGCATATTGCTGAAGTGCTGATGAGCCGCTGAGGGGAAAGAGATGTCGATAAAAACCAGCGATGTAGAATTTAAACTGCGTATTCGTCAGCAGATAGAAGATCCGATCATGCGCAAAGCCGTGGCTAATGCGCAGGAGCGTATCGGCGCGAATCGGCAAAAAATGGTCGATGAGTTAGGCCACTGGGAAGACTGGCGCGATCGTGCCAGCCAGATCCGCGATCACGTTCTGAGCAACCTCGACGCTTACCTGTACCAACTCTCCGAGAAAGTGACGGAAAACGGCGGACACGTCTATTTCGCCAAAACCAAAGAAGACGCCACTCGCTACATTTTGCAGGTCGCGCAGAGTAAAAATGCGAAGAAGGTGGTGAAGTCCAAGTCGATGGTGACCGAAGAAATCGGCGTCAACCACGTGCTGCAGGATGCCGGAATCAAGGTGATCGAAACCGATCTCGGGGAATATATTCTGCAGTTGGATCAGGATCCGCCTTCGCACGTCGTGGTTCCGGCGATTCATAAAGATCGCTACCAGATCCGCCGCGTGCTGAACGAACGTCTGGGGTACGACGGCCCGGAAACCCCGGAAGCTATGACTTTGTTCATTCGTCAGAAGATCCGCGAGGATTTCCTCAGTGCCGAAATCGGTATTACTGGCTGTAACTTTGCCGTGGCGGAAACCGGCTCGGTGTGTCTGGTGACCAACGAAGGCAACGCGCGCATGTGCACCACGCTGCCGAAAACGCACATTGCGGTGATGGGCATGGAGCGTATCGCGCCGACCTTTGCCGAGGTGGATGTGCTGATCACCATGCTGGCGCGCAGCGCCGTGGGCGCACGTCTGACGGGCTACAACACCTGGCTGACCGGCCCGCGTGAGGCGGATAACGTTGACGGACCGGAAGAGTTCCATCTGGTGATTGTCGATAACGGTCGCTCGCAGGTGCTGGGCTCAGAGTTTCGCGATGTGCTGCGCTGCATCCGCTGCGGAGCCTGTATGAACACCTGTCCGGCGTACCGCCACATCGGCGGACATGGCTATGGCTCTATCTATCCTGGACCTATCGGCGCGGTGATTTCTCCGCTGCTCGGTGGCTATAAAGATTTTAAAGACCTGCCGTACGCCTGTTCTTTATGCACGGCCTGTGACAGCGTCTGCCCGGTGCGTATTCCGTTGTCAAAACTGATCCTGCGTCATCGCAGGGTGATGGCCGAGGAGGGCATTACGCCGAAAGCCGAGCGACGGGCGATCAAGATGTTCGCCTATGCCAATAGCCATCCGGGGCTGTGGAAAGTCGGGATGATGGCGGGCGCGCATGCGGCGAGCTGGTTTATCAATGGCGGCAAAACCCCGCTCAAGGTTGGCGCGATTGGTGACTGGATGGAGGCGCGCGATCTGCCTGATGCTGACGGCGAGAGCTTCCGTAGCTGGTTTAAGAAACATCAGGCGCAGGAGAAAAAGAATGGATAACCGTACCGCGTTTTTAAACACCATCGCCCAGGCGCTGGGTCGCCCGCTGCGCTTCGAGCCGCAAGCAGATGCCGCGCCGGTTAACAACTATGCCAACGAGCGCCTGACCGAGCTTAGCCCCGAGCAGCGCTGCTCTGCGTTTATCCAGTTTGCCAGCGAAGTGATGCTGGCCCGCTGCGAACTGACCAGCGAGGACCAGGCCGCAGACGCGGCGCTGCGCCTGTGCGAAGAATTGGGTCAGCAGCCGGTGGTGCTGAGCGGCGACAGCCGGCTGGTGGATCTGGGTATCACCGAACGCTTACAGCAGGAATGCAACGCCGTGGTCTGGGATCCGGCGCGTGGTAGCGAAAATATTACCCAGGCCGAGCAGGCGAAAGTCGGCGTGGTGTATGCCGAATA
Source organism: Citrobacter sp. wls757 (assembly GCF_005280935.1). Classification (NCBI taxonomy): domain Bacteria; kingdom Pseudomonadati; phylum Pseudomonadota; class Gammaproteobacteria; order Enterobacterales; family Enterobacteriaceae; genus Citrobacter; species Citrobacter sp. wls757. Next base: position 19,697 of record NZ_SZWU01000019.1, read on the forward strand.
TGGCCTGACCGAGTCCGGCGGCGTGGTGCTGTTTTCCGCACCGGAGCGCGGGCGCTCCCTGAGCCTGTTGCCGGAGTCCTCTATTTTCGTGCTGCGTAAAAGCACCATCCTGCCGCGCGTGGCGCAGCTGGCAGAAAAACTGCATCAGAAAGCACAGGCCGGTGAGCGTATGCCATCGTGCATTAATATCATCAGTGGACCCAGCTCGACGGCGGATATTGAGCTTATCAAGGTGGTTGGGGTGCATGGTCCGGTGAAGGCGGTATATCTGATTATTGAGGATTGTTGAGGCAGGATGGAAAACCGCTCTGGCGCTGTGGGCCAGAGCGGTATCAACGTTATGCAATCATGCTGATGATCAACACGATTATCAGGCCAACCACGGAGTTTACCAGCTCCAGCAGACCCCAGGTTTTCAGCGTATCCTTCACCGACAGATCAAAGTAGCCTTTGAACAGCCAGAACGAAGCATCGTTGATATGGGTCAGCGTGTTGGAGCCAGCCGCTGTTGCCAGCACCAGCAACGCCGGGTCGACGCCCACCAGTTGACCGGTTGCCGGGTCGAGGATTGCTGCGCTAATAATCCCCGCCGCCGTCATGGCTGAGACCACGCCCTGACCCGTTGCCAGACGAATCAGCACGGTTATCAACCACGCCATGATGTAGGGAGAAATATTGCCGTGTGACATCAGCATGCCGATGGTATCGCCGATGCCGGTATCGATAATGGTTTGCTTCAGTACGCCGCCCGCGCCGATGATCAGGATCACCATGGCGATGCTTTTCACCGCGTTTTCAAAGGCGTTCATTACCCACTGCATGTCATGACCGCGCGCGGTACCAAACAGCACGAAGGCGACAACCATGGCGATAAACATCGCAATCGGCGAGGAGCCTAAGAAGTTGACCACTTCCCACGCCTGCGTCCCTTTCACCAGCCAGATGTTGGCGATGGTGGTGGAGATCATGATGATCGCCGGGATCAGCGGCACCAGAATAGACACGCCGAAGGACGGCAGGTTGTTCTGGTCAACCGGTACGTCGGCCTTCATGAATGACGGCGTTGGACGATCGAGGTTGCCGAGGAATTTCGGCAGGATAAGTCCGGCGCAGATCACGCTCGGAATGGTCACCAGGATACCGTAGATGTAAACCATGCCCATGTCAGCGCCGTAGGCGTTAACCAGCGCGACCGGACCCGGCTGCGGTGGGAACAGTGAGTGAGCGGTGGTGGCGGCGGCAACCGCAGGAATCGCCAGCTTGAGGAACGGGATCTTCGCTTCCGCGGCAATGACGATCACCAGCGGTGCCAGCATAATAAACGCCACTTCATAGAACATCGCCAGGCCGAAGATCAGACCAATAATGATCACCGACAGTTGCACGTAACGTAGACCGAGTCGCGCCAGCAGCGTATGGGCAATCTGATGCGCTGCCCCGGAATCAACCATCAGCTTACCGATGACGGCCCCGAATACCACGATAATCGCCAGCTCACCCAGCGTGCTGCCAAAACCGGATTTCATGGTATGCAGCAGTTCCATTAAATCCATTCCCGCCAGCATACCGACCGAGAGTGCCGCCAACAGCAGAGCGACCATCGAGTTTATCTTGAATCTTAAATTGAGCACCAGCATCAGGCCGATGCCGAATACAACCCACAGAATATTGAGAACGTGCATATAACGTCTACCTTACTTTGGTTGAACTATTATGATTTTGGTTGAGATGTTACATATATTGGTCAACCTATGATGCGATGGATGTCACATTGCGTTACATGTTTACATTAATACTGGGTTGTATGGCCGTTAATTAGCGGTATGGTCAGCAGATATCGTGATTTGGTTAACCAATTTATCGCTTCAGGTTGACATGTAATACCAAAAGGAGGAATTTATGTGCCATATCGTCGAGTCCATAACGTAAACGAGGAATAAAACATGGAACAGACATGGCGCTGGTATGGTCCTAACGATCCGGTCACCTTAGCGGATGTGCGTCAGGCGGGTGCAACGGGCGTTGTCACTGCCTTGCACCATATCCCGAACGGGGAAGTGTGGACGGTTGATGAGATCCTGAAACGCAAAGCCATTATTGAGCAGGCGGGCCTGGTATGGTCGGTCGTCGAAAGCGTACCGATCCACGAAGACATTAAAACCCGTTCCGGCAACTATCAGCAGTGGATTGCCAACTACCAGCAAAGCCTGCGTAACCTGGCCGAGTGCGGCATTCGTACCGTGTGCTACAACTTTATGCCGGTTCTCGACTGGACCCGTACCGACCTGGAATACGTCCTGCCGGACGGCTCCAAAGCGCTGCGTTTCGATCAAATTGAATTTGCCGCCTTTGAGCTGCATATCCTCAAACGACCGGGCGCGGAAGCGGACTACACCGCCGAAGAGATTGCGCAGGCGAATGAACGCTTCACCACCATGAGCGAAGAAGACAAAGCACGTCTGACCCGCAATATCATCGCCGGTTTGCCGGGTGCGGAAGAGGGCTACACGCTCGACCAGTTCCGCCAGCATCTTGAACGCTATAAGGATATCGATAAAGCTGCGCTGCGTGAGAATTTTGCCGTCTTCCTGAAGGCGATTATTCCTGTAGCAGAAGAGGTTGGTGTGCGCATGGCGGTACACCCGGACGATCCGCCGCGCCCAATCCTTGGCCTGCCACGCATTGTTTCCACCGTGGAAGATATGCAGTGGATGGTCGATACGGTCAACAGCATGGCGAACGGTTTCACCATGTGTACCGGCTCCTACGGCGTTCGTGCGGATAACGACCTGGTCGACATGATCAAACAGTTTGGCCCGCGCATTTACTTCACCCATTTGCGCTCCACGCTGCGTGAAGATAACCCGAAAACCTTCCATGAAGCGGCGCATCTAAATGGCGACGTTGACATGTACGAAGTGGTGAAAGCGATCGTTGAGGAAGAACAGCGCCGTAAAGCCGAGGGCAAAGAGGATCTGATCCCTATGCGCCCGGACCACGGTCACCAGATGCTTGACGACCTGAAAAAGAAAACCAACCCAGGTTACTCCGCGATTGGTCGCCTGAAAGGCCTGGCGGAAGTGCGTGGCGTTGAGATGGCTATCCAGCGCGCTTTCTTTAGCCGCTAAAGCAGTGTTGCCGGTCGCCTGTCTGGCCGGCTTTTTTCTTTTCTCACCGTTGGTCTTTCCGACGGGATCTGGAGTTCACGATGACAACGACAATTGCCAATAGCAACCTGCCGGTTGCGCGCCCCGCATGGGACAGCTCTCGTCTGCAATCCCGCATTGTTCACCTGGGATGCGGCGCTTTTCACCGCGCGCATCAGGCGCTGTACACCCACCATCTGCTGGAAACCACCGACAGCGACTGGGGTATCTGTGAAGTTAACCTGATGCCGGGTAATGACTGCATACTGATTGAAAACCTGCGCAAGCAACAATTGCTGTATACCGTGGCGGAAAAAGGCGCGGACAATACCGTGCTGAAAGTGATTGGCTCAATGAAAGAAGCCCTGCACCCGGAGCTTGATGGTTGTGATGGTATTTTACAGGCCATGGCACGCCCGCAGACGGCAATTGTCTCGCTGACGGTCACGGAAAAAGGCTACTGCACCGATGCTGCCAGCGGCCAGTTAGATCTCAATAACCCACTGATTAAACACGATCTGGCAAATCCGGCCGCGCCGAAATCGGCGATTGGTTACATCGTACAGGCGCTGCATCTGCGTCGTGAGCAGGGGCTGGCGGCCTTTACCGTGATGTCCTGCGATAACGTGCGTGAAAATGGGCATGTGGCGAAAGTCGCGGTGCTGGGCCTGGCGCAGGCGCGTGACCCGCAGCTGGCGCAGTGGATTGAAGCGAACGCCACCTTCCCGTGTACCATGGTAGACCGCATTGTTCCGGCGGCAACGCCGGAAACGTTGCAGGAGATTGCCGACCAGTTGGGCGTTTACGATCCGTGCGCTATCGCCTGCGAACCGTTCCGCCAGTGGGTGATTGAAGACAACTTTGTTAACGGTCGCCCTGACTGGGATAAAGTTGGTGCACAGTTTGTTGCCGACGTAGTACCGTTTGAAATGATGAAACTGCGCATGCTCAACGGCAGCCACTCTTTCCTCGCTTATCTGGGCTATCTCGGCGGTTATGAAACCATCGCTGACACCATGACCAATCCAGCATACCGCAAAGCGGCGTTTGCGCTGATGATGCAGGAGCAAGCGCCAACGCTGTCGATGCCGGAAGGTACCGATCTCAACGCCTACGCGACGCTGCTGATCGAGCGTTTCAGCAACCCGTCTCTGCGCCACCGTACCTGGCAGATTGCGATGGACGGCAGCCAGAAACTGCCACAGCGCCTGCTGGATCCGGTGCGTCTGCATCTGCAAAACGGCAGCGGCTGGCGTCATCTGGCACTGGGCATCGCGGGCTGGATGCGCTACACCCACGGTGTGGATGAACAGGGGCAGGTCATTGATGTTGTCGACCCAATGCAGGCCGAATTCCAGCGCATTAACCAACAGTTCCAGGGAGCCGAACGCGTGACGGCTCTGCTGGGGTTGAGCGGCATTTTTGGTCATGATCTGGCGGAAAACGTCGACTTTGTTGCGACGGTTACCGCAGCGTATCAACAGTTGTGTGAACACGGCGCACGCGAGTGCGTTGCAGCGTTAAGCGCTGACGCATAACCATCCAGGTATGACGGGTCAATCAAAATACTAATTTGGTTGACCCGTTTTCTGTTTTTGGCTTCCCGCAAATGCTATAGTTCAGGCGAAAAAACGTTATTGGTAGGCCGGATAAGGTGTGCGCAGTCATCCAGCCTCCGGATTCTGAATTGACGCATCTGACGGACATAACACGATGAAATCGAACACTTCTCAGCAAAGACCCTACCAGGAAGTGGGTGCAATGATCCGCGATCTGATTGTCCAGACGCCGTACCAGCCTGGTGAGCGCTTGCCGCCGGAGCGTGAAATCGCCGAGAGACTCAATGTCACTCGCACGGTGGTGCGCGAAGCGTTAATCATGCTGGAAATTAAAGGTCTGGTGGACGTGCGTCGTGGCGCCGGGATCTACGTGCTCGACAATGCAGAAGCTCAGACTATCGACAGTTCGGATGTGAATCATTGCAATGATGCAGGCCCGTTTGAGCTGCTCCAGGCGCGACAGTTGCTGGAAAGCAACATCGCCGAATTTGCCGCGCTGCAGGCCACCCGCGAAGATATCGTCAAAATGCGCCAGGCGTTGCAACTGGAAGAGCGGGAGCTGGCCTCCAGCGAACCGAATGGTTCTGAAAGCGGTGATATGCAGTTCCATCTCGCTATCGCCGAGGCCACGCATAACAGCATGCTGGTGGAGCTGTTCCGCCAGTCATGGCAGTGGCGCGAGAACAACCCTATGTGGATCCAGCTTCATAGCCATCTCGATGATACCCACTATCGTAAAGAGTGGATGGGTGACCACAAACAGATCCTGGCGGCGTTAATCAAAAAGGATGCCCGCGCGGCCAAGCTGGCGATGTGGCAGCATCTGGAAAACGTCAAACAGCGCCTGCTGGAGTTTTCAAATGTTGATGACATCGACTTCGATGGCTATCTGTTTGACTCCTGGCCGCTCGATAAAGTTAACGCCTGATTTTACCACCTCTCATGCGGGCTGTTCCGGCCCGCTCGGCATTGCATAGCAACCTTTCTTTTCACGTCTTAAACCTCATGTAAAAAATGGTTTCCATAGTCTTCAATGATCATTTTTTTCGCTGCCCCTGTGTGATGTAAATTGATTTTCATCAATTAAAAACAACTTATTTTTGCTTGCGAAAAAATGCGCTATTTACCTTATTTTTACCTTTTCGTGCGTATTTTTAGACAAAACTGGTCTGTATTAAGTGAGAATCAAAGTAATTTCCGCTGTGGTTAGGGCAGGGCCGCCTGGTATAACAGCGCATAAAAACACGTGGTTTGCGTAAAAGTAGACATTAATAACGACATGTAACCTATTGGCTGCAATGATGTTTTGACTGTATACCATTATCAATGTGAATGATTCATGCTTTTTTAATCAAATGAATAAAAACGAATATATGTAAAGTTAAAATTACACATTATTCTATAAACAAGTTATCTTTCACTTGAAATATCGTTCCATTTTTCCGCTGTTTATTAACAGTTTTATTACGATTGTGAATGTTTTTTACCGTTGACATGTTTTTACACTGACTGCATATTTCATCGCCATAAGCGTCTTATTGCGTTCAGGAGATGATGACGATGCCCTCTCGAGATTACCCTGATATCCGAAAAGCCAGGGGAACCCGATCAAAAGATATGGTTCTATTAAGTGCCCGTGTCGATACTTCTCTATGGGAATATGTTCGGACGCTGGCATTTGAAACCCGTAAAAGTAAACAAGATATTATCGCTGAGGCGTTAATGTTACATCGCTCTATTAATGAGAGCACAAGCGAAGAATCTAAGTAATTACTCTCTGTTCGGGTTTTCTTTAAAACCCAAAATTGAAATAGGTCTTGCCACTTCATTATTGCCTTTATTGGTATATTTTTTCGGTGTGTTATTGGTGTTTCCCCTTATCTGGAGGGGACTTTTTTATGTGGGCATTCCGCCTTCATAACAAAGTTGATAGCAAAATTCACAATTAAAAGTGAGTAATAACATGAAAAAGTCAGTAGTGGCATTAGCTGTAATGGCATTAGGGGTAACCTCCGTTCATGCAGCGGAAATTTATAATAAAGATGGCAACAAACTGGATCTGTACGGCAAAGTCAAAGCGGTCCACTCTTGGACTGACGGCACCGATGCTGACGGCACCTACGCACGTCTGGGTTTTCGCGGTGAGACTCAAATCAACGATCAACTGACTGGCTATGGTCAGTTTGAAAGTCAGTTTGATGCCGCTAAAGCAGAAGGTTCTCAGAATGGTGTTAATACACGTCTGGCGTTTGCTGGTCTGGATTATGGCCATGACGTTAGCTTTGACTACGGTCGTAACTACGGTATCGCTTACGACGTGGGAGCTTACACTGACACTCTTTCAGAGTTCGGCGGTGACTCCTATGAAAATACTGACCGCTTCCTTACTACACGCACTTCTGGCGTTGCAACACTCCGCACCAAAAATCTGTTTGGTGCCGTTGATGGCTTGAGCCTGGGCGCGCAATATCAGGGTCAGGATGATTCCGATAAGGATCCGACGAAACAGCACGGCAATGGCTACGGCTTCTCCCTGGGCTACGACAATATCGCTGATTCCGGCGTATCTGCCATTGCAGCCTACACCAACAGTTCTGTGACTGCTCAGCAGAAACAAAATGGTTGGGATGGCGAAAACGCAGAATTCTGGGGTGCTGGCCTGAAATATGATGCAAACGCTATCTACGTTGCGACCATGTACGGCGAATCCCACAACCTGATTCAGGATGCGGACAAAGCGCAGCACTTTGAAGCGATGGCGGCCTATGTGTTTGATTTTGGTCTGCGTCCGAACGTGGCTTACGTTCATGCGCGTGATAACAACAACACTGATCTGACCGAATACGTTGCGCTGGGCACAGACTACTACTTCAACAAAAACATGGTTGCTGATGTGGGTTACAAAATTAACCTGCTCGATGGCAAAGACGGCGACAATCAGGTTGTTGCGGGTCTGACCTATCAGTTCTAAGTAGTTATACTAGTACGAAAAAGGCGTCTTGGTTAAGACGCCTTTTTTACATCTGTTGGAGTTTAAACCGGCTGACTTTCTTTCATCTGTACACCGCTAAACAGCCATTGCCAGATGCCCACTTTTACCCATGCGACCACGCAGAGGATCAGATAAAAAAGCGGATTATGGGTAATGGTAATGCGCATGACTTCCATTAAATCCACATGCAAATTTCCGGCAATTGCCATATTGATAACAAAAATAGAGGCTACCGCGCTGGCCAGTAAAATAAGTATGGCATGTAACTTTGTTATCTCTGGTAACTTGCCAGAGGCCCATTGCCATAAGAATGTTGTTGATAACAGGAAGATAATAAACAATCCCAGTGCGCCAAACAGGCCAAAGTCTTTATAATCCTTTAGCGTGCCAATTAAACCCGCCAAAATAATTAACCCCAGTAGTATTTTTTTAAACCACGACATGTGCCTTTCCCGAAGATGGTGTTGATGTTGAATTAATATGTCCATTTTTACGCATTTTAAATTGAGTTTATAAATGAACGGCTGGGAATTATAAATTGTCTGGCGGGTAATTGCCGATTATTTGCGGTTTATTAAATGCTGACATTTAATTGCGGACTAATCCGAATATATCTTCTTTAGACGTTAGCCGGTTATACCCTTTTGGGCGAGGCGAAACGCTGTTTGTATAATTGCGTGAGGCTGATAAGTGCCGCAATAAACAACGCGACCGCGCCGCACACCGTGGCGTTAACGATCGCCTGTGCGCCGCTTCCCAGCAGGCTGGTTAATAGCGGACCAAGTATTTGCCCAATGCCGTAAGTCAGAGTGACCAGGCCCAGCAGATTAATATTGCGCGGTACGCTTAGTTGACGGGCAAGCGGCATCACCAGTGAAGTAGTTCCCATAAACGTTGCGCCAAACCCCATGCTGCTTATCACCAGCAGCGGCAAGGAGCCGCTGGCGAGCGTCATGACCACGCAGGCGCTTTGAATCAGCAAATTCGCCGTCAGGCATTGCAATACTCCCCAGCGTCGGGCGGCCCACAGCCAGGCGAAACACCCCGGAATTATCGATATGCCGACCAGCGACCAGAGATGGGCAGTCAACAGCGGCGAACCGGCACTTTTCGCCATTAGCGGCAGGTAGGTGGCGACAATGATGTAGCCAAATCCGGCCAGCCCGTACAGTAGAGCCAGCAGCCACCAGGACATAGGCTGATGCTCTGTTTTTACCGGGGCCGCAGCGGGGAGCACGTGATCGCGAGATGGCAGGAGTATAACCAGTAGCACAAAGAACAGAGCCGAGGCTGCCGCTGCGCCCAGCCAGAGCGTGTGCGATGAAAGCGCAAAATGCAGACCGCTAATGACATATTCATTGCCCAGCAAAATACCTGCACCAACGCCGGAGAACAACGCCGCGATCACGAAGGGATGCCGGGTATGATGCAGAACGATCATTGAGCCAAAGATCATCATACCTGCACTGGCGACGCCCGCCAGAAAGCGGATCAGCATCACCAGCGCGGGCTGCGTTAAGCTTGCCATCGCCAGAATCAGCCCTGCGGTAGCGAGCGCGGACGTTAGCAGCATCGGGCGTAAGCGTGAGGGAAGATGGAAGAGCCCGAAGGAGAAGAGCAGGCTTCCCGCCAGATACCCGGCGTAGTTGGCGCTGGCAATCCAGGAGAGTTGGTCAAATGTAAATTGACCTTCCGACAGCAGTACCGGCAGCATTGGTGTATACAGAAAGCGCCCAATTCCCATACCCAGTGTTAAGACCAGCATGCCAAAAAGCGCGACGCTGATGGCATGACGATTTGAATCTGGGCTTCCCTGGGACATACGGACTCTCATTTCGCGCAGTTAGCTGATAATTGTTATATTACATGCGTAAATGATAATGAAAAGTAAAATAACGCAAGGCCTAATGCTGTCAAAGATTACGACTGTAGACCCGTGAGACTTCCCCCCACGGATGATAGCCCGCCCCGTCAAAGTAAAATCCCGCTTTCTCGTATAAGCCTTCCAGGTCAGTACACAAATGAAGCCGCATAAAGCCTAACTGTCTGGCCTGCTGCGCAATATGTTCAATCAGGCGAAACGCCAGACCGTGACCACGATAGCGAGGATCGATATAGAGTGCGCATAGCCACGGCCACAGTTCGCCGCGACTGATAAAATCATTGGTGATCAATCCGGCGCAGCCAACAATGCTGTCGCCGTCCTGCAGCCAGTACCACTGCGGTAGCGGGTTCTTTGCGCCAATACAACGATGCAGTGCATCCTCGTAAACTCTCATGGAGTCTTCTGAGGCCCATTGTTGCTGAAAGTAAGCGGTGACCTCGTGCAGTTTTTCCGGTGTTTCGCGCAGGGAAAAAATGCGGATGTTCATCGTCATTGAATTTTTCTCCTTAAAAATTCGCCAGCGTCAGCAGGGAAGGAATTTGCGACAACAGATATAACACCAGCCCAATAGAACCGCCAACCAGCGTGCCGTTGACGCGGATAAACTGCAAATCTTTACCGATGTTCAGCTCGATTTGCTGCGACATATCGCGTGCATCCCAGCTTTTCACCGTGTCGCTAATGTGGCGCGTCAGGAAGGTGGCGAACTCTGGCGCTACTTTATGTGCGGCCTGCTCCAGATGCCCATTCAGTGAGGCGCGCAGGGCGCTGTCGGCTACCAGCGTTTCGCCGAACCACTGCCCGGCGCTGGCGATGCGCTGCTTCACGCGGGAATCATCGGCGTTAATGTCGGTTTTCACCCACTGACGCAGGTCTGCCCACAGCTCGCCAAGATAACGGTTGAAGGCTTCATCTTCCTTCAGATAGCTTTTCAGGCTTTCGGCCCGCACGGCCATCTCCGGATCGTGTTTGAGCTTATCGATGAGCTTAAACGTGGCGCGATCGAAGGCATGGCGGATCTGATGTGCGCGATCGTGGCTGATGTCATCCAGCAAGGAGTTAACGGCATCAGACACCAGCTCGGCGCTGTGCTCGCCCAGCCATTCGGTTGGCAGGATCTTCGCTTTCAGCGGATGTTCGGTTTCCAGCCAGTGCACGACCTGTCTGGCGATAAACACTCGCGAGCTGTCGCGCTGGAGCAGGGCGATCAGTTGGGCGATCAGCGTGTCGAGCAGCACCTGATGGCGATTGTTTTTGGTCATGCTTTCCAGCATTAGCGCGCTGGTACCGGAGAGATCGACCTTGTCGATGGCCTTGTGCACCGCCCGCTTGATCAGCCGTTGAATGCGCGAGTCGTCGGTCAGTTCGAGAAAACCACTCATGATCTGCAGCAGATGCTGGCCAATACGCTGGGCGTTTTCCGGCTGGCTAAACCAGTTGCCGATCAACAGCGCCGGTTCATGGCGGCGGATCAGCGCGACCAGCGACTGGGTATCGAGAAATTTTTCCTGCACAAACTGACCGAGGTTTTCGCCGATCCGATCCTTATTGCGCGGGATGATCGCCGTGTGCTGCGAGATAAACGGGATCGGCACCCGGCGAAAAAGCGCCACCACGGCAAACCAGTCCGCCAGCGCGCCCACCATCGCCGCTTCGGCGATCGCTTTGATCCCCAGTACCCAAAAGTTAGGCGGCAGAAACAGCGTGATGACGAAGGTGGCAGCGGCAATCAGCAGCAATGAGAGCGCCAGTCGCTTGGCGCGTTTGAGTTCAGCAATTTTATTCATAGGCTTAAGGATAGAGCCAGACGGGGGGATCGCGCAAAAAATGTGGAGCGCCTCCCATTTTCAGGTGGGCTGGGCTTACTCAGGGATCCAGTTGTCCCAGGCGGGCAAGGGGCCGAGTTCCGCCACCAGAAAATCGATAAACGATCGCACCTTCGGATTGCTGTACTTGCTGGGAAAGTACAGCGCATACAGGGCGTGAGTTTCACAGGTGATAGTGCCGTCGAGCATCAGCGGCGTTATCTCTTCTTTTTGAATATGATCGCCAATCAGATAGGTGGGCAAATACGCCACTCCCTGATCTTCTAACACTGACTTCAGCAATACCAGACTGCTGTTGGCCTGGATCGGCATATGCAGTTTCAACTGATGCAGACGATCCTGTTCATCCGCCACCTTGAGCACCGGTGTGAGGCCGGGATAAACCAGACAATCATGATCCACCAGATCGCTTCGACGCTGGGGCATGCCTTTTTTGGCGAGGTAGCCGGGTGAGGCACAGTACGCCCAGCGAACAGGCACCAGCTTGCGCATCGCATAGTTTTGCGGCGGTGCGGTGGAGATGCGCAGGGCGATGTCGAAATCTGTTTCGTTCAGATTCACAAAGTTATCGTTGAGATCGATATACAGATTCACATCCGGGAACTGGGAGCGATATTTATCCACCAGGTTCACCAGCCGGGAATAACCAAACGCAATTGAGCAGGTTATGCGTAATTCACCCTGCGGGCTGTGGTAATAACCGGAAGTGGTATTCAGCGTTTCATCGAATTCTTTCAAAAGCTTATTAGCGCGGTTGAAGAGATATTGCCCGGCGTCGGTCAGGGTAATACTGCGTGTGGTGCGTTTAATTAATGTCGTGCCCAGCGTGTCTTCCATCGCAGCCAGACTTTTGCTGACCGCAGACGGCGATACGTTGAGCTGCGCCGCGGCTTCTGACAATCCTCCGCAGTCGACGATTTTAGTAAAAAACTCCAGATGCTTGAGTGAAATCGGCGTACTCATAGTTTCCTTTAATTCACAAGTGATTTGCAAAAACGGTACGAATAGGCCGTTACATTCGCGTTTTAAACATGCAACTATTGAATCACAGGAAACAACTTGCTGGCAAAATGAAAAAATAACAACTTAGGTGAGTTACGTCACAAAATAAAAGGAGGCGAAACGGAAACTCATCACATTGTGAATTTAATCTCATTAATTATTATTCTAAAGGTACCGATTATGTGGTCACGACTCGAACCCTACAGATCGTCGATTATTTTATTAGTTGCTCTGGTGATTGGCGGCTTATTAGGTATTTATGCCCCATCGTTTGCAAGTAAACTCCAGCCAATAGGTCAGATATTCTTAAACCTGCTATTTATGATTATTGTGCCGCTGGTGGGGATCAGCGTTATGTCTTCGATCGCCAGTATGACCGACCTGAAAAGGCTGGGGCGCATTATGGCGATTATCTTTATTGTTTCGATCGCCATGGCCTTTATTCCAGCCGCCGGGATCGTCGCGCTGGCGCTCTGGTATAACCCGGCGCAGGGCGTCACTATCGATCTCTCGCAGTCGGTGCAGGCGGGCAGCGGTAAGATGGATTTTGTCAGTATGATCACCACCAGCGACTTTATCGGACTGTTTTCTAAGTCCAATATTCTGGCGCTGATCGTAATGGCGATCATCGCCGGTGTCGCAATTGGCCAGTCGGATCAGGCCGGTAAACGTATTGCGTCGCTGCTGGAAGACGCCAATACCGTGATCATGAAGATCGTCTCGATCATTATGAAGGTCGCGCCGATTGGTCTGGGCTGCTACTTCGCCGCCACCATGGCCAGTCAGGACTCTGCACTACTGTTAACCTTTGCCCGCGCCATCGGCCTGTTTATGGTTGCCACGCTGGTCTACTTTGTCTTTGGCTCGATTCTCTATTCGTATATTGGCGGCGGTATTCCGGCGGTCAAAGCCTTCTGGCGTAACGCGATTGAACCGTCTGCGACCGCGCTGGGTACCTGCTCTTCACTGGGGACGCTCCCGGTGACGCTGCGTGCCGGTAAGGCTATGGGGATTAACCCGGAAATCGTTGATGTCTCCATTCCGCTGCTGGTTAACCTCAACAAGGGCGGCGTGGCGATGATTGCCGCGCTAAAAATTGTCTTTATCTATTCCGTGCTGGGCATGGAATTCACCACCGAAACCTTCTTCCTGACGATGCTGATTGCGGTGCTCTCCGCCATTATCGTTGGTGGCGTGCCGGGCGGGGCGTTCCTCGGTGAAATCTTTATCGTCACCACGCTGGGCCTGCCGATGGAAGCAATCCCGATGCTGGTGGTGCTGGGCACCATTACCGATGCGCCGGCCACACTGATTAACGTTATCCATGATTTGAATGCGGCGCAGATTGTTGAACGGTTCGCTGGAAAAAAGCAGACCAACGCTGAAATAAACTCTACTGCTGCGGTGGTATAGGTTTCACACGGATTAAGAACAGGAGATGTTATGAAAGACGCAATGAAGCTTGAAACGCACCTGGTTGTTGCTGGTCGCGACAAACGCTATACCCAGGGAGCGGTGAATCCGGTTATCCAACGCGCCTCTTCACTGGTATTTGATACCGTGAAGGATAAGAAATTTGCCACCGCCAATCGCGCGAACGGCGAGCTGTTTTATGGTCGTCGCGGAACCTATACCCACTTTGCCTTCCAGAAGGCAATGAGCGAACTGGAAGGCGGCGTTGGCTGCGCGCTGTACCCATGTGGTGCTGCGGCGGTGACCAATGCGATTCTGGCGTTTGTTCAGGGTGGCGATCATATTCTGATGACGGGTGCGGCCTATGAACCAACCCAGGATTTTTGCAATAAGATCCTGAGTAAATTCAACGTGGAAACAACGTATTACGATCCGCTGATTGGTGCAGGTATCGTCGATCTTCTGCGTCCGGAAACAAAGGTAGTATTCCTTGAGTCACCAAGTTCTATCACCATGGAAGTCCAGGACGTGCCGGGGATGGTGAAGGCTATCCGCGCGGTGAATCCGGAGATTGTCATTATGATCGACAACACCTGGGCGGCGGGCGTGCTGTTCAAAGCGCTGGATTATGGCGTGGATATTTCCATTCAGGCGGGAACGAAGTACACCATCGGCCATTCGGACGCCATGCTGGGCACGGCGGTGTCGAACGCCCGTTGTTGGGATCGCCTGCGCGAGAACTCCTATCTGATGGGGCAAACGCTGGACGCCGATACGGCCTACAACGGCAGCCGCGGATTGCGCACCCTGGCGGTACGCCTTAAGCAGCATCAGGAGAGCAGTATCCATATTGCCCGCTGGCTGTCGGCAAGGCCGGAAGTGGCGCGGGTGAATCATCCGGCATTACCGGAATGTCCGGGCCATGAGTATTTTCAGCGTGATTTTATCGGAAGCTCAGGCCTGTTCTCGTTTGTGCTGAAAAAGAGACTGACCGACGAACAGATGGCGAATTTCCTCGATAACTTCTCGCTGTTCCATATGGCCTATTCGTGGGGCGGATTTGAGTCGCTCATTCTGGCGAACCAGCCGGAAGAGCTGAACAGCATTCGCCCGGCCGGAGAAGTAGATTTCAGCGGCACGCTGGTCAGGGTGCATATCGGCCTTGAGGATATCGACGACCTGATTGCCGATCTGGACGCGGGATTTGCACGCATTGCGTAAGGTGAGGTGACCGTAGCCGGAAGCGGCGCAAGCACCTTATCCGGCCTACATAGTTGTCGTAGGCCGGATAAGCGGGCAGGTTAGTTTTCAGTGGCCAACGTCGTTGCCTCATGCTGGCGTACCCGTTTGAGTAAGCCTGCCAGCGTGAACACGACAGCTATCCCTGCCGCAACCGCCAGCAGATGAAACGAAATCCTGCCGCCGTTAAACCATAGCCAGCGTCCAATTTCGACAGAAACCGCCATCACCGTCAGGATCACCATATTCAGCGATGCCGAGACCGTTCCTTTAGGTAACTTGTTGGAAAACAGCGTAAAGCGGAACAGCGTCGGGAAGATCATCCCAATACCAAACGCATACAGGCTGGTCCCCAGCACCGACCACAGCCAGACGTGCGGCCACAGTAAATTGCCGACAATCAGCACCGCCAGCCCGCTCAGCTGTATAGGTGCGGCCCGCCAGATGAAGCGCGGTCGGGTCGGATCTTTCACGAAACGAACCACCACCATATTGGCGACGATCACTGCGCCGAACACCGGGGCCTGTGCCCAGGCAAACTCCGATGTGGTCATGCCGCCAGCATCGATCAGAATAACCGGTGAGACCGCCACCCAGCTCATCATCGGAACATAGCTTAACGACAGCGTGGCTGCGCCAAACAGGAACACCCGGTTGCGGAAAACGTCGCGGAAATCACGCACTACGCCGCGGGCACTGAACGGCACCGCGCCGCGCTGGACGGTTTCCGGCATGGCTAACATTAACCCAATCAGGGCGATAAGCCCCATGACGGCAATGATGGCAAACAGGATCTTCCAGTGTACAAAGTGCATTAGCGCCGCTCCGGAGAGCGGGCCGATAACCGGTGCAACCAACACAATGGAAGTGATTATCGCCATTAACTTAATGGCCTTCGTTTGCCCAAACGCCTCCTGCACCGTGACATAGCCAACGGTCGCGATAAAGCAGATGCTGGTACCCTGCACAAATCGGGCTACTAGAAACTGCGTCATTGAGGTAGTGAACAGCGTGGCAGCGCAGGCGAGGGTAAAGATTAACGCCCCCGCAATCAGCACGGGTCGACGGCCAATTCGGTCGGAAAGCGGCCCCAGCAGCCATTGCAGCGCCATGCCTCCCGCCAGATAGAGGCTCACCGCAGCGGGTGCCAGGCTAACATCGGCGTTGAAATCACGTACCACATTGATGATGCCAGGCTGGATCAGGTCCGTCGACAGATAGGCGGCGAAGTCATATAAAATCAACGCGACAGGAAAAAATAGCGTTGTGGCGCGTTGGGAGAAAAACGCGAGAATCCGTTGCATAAAACAGCTCCTTGTCGGGAGAAAACCCTCAACGGGAATAGCGAAATTCAATACCGTCTTTGAGACGTCAGACCGATGACAGAAAAAAGCAGACTGCAAATGTACTGAATTTCATGTAATCAAAAACGCTGACTGCGCGAAGCGCAAACAGAAGATACGCTCACTGACGCGGGGTCAGAAAACGTAACGATTACAGGTAACAATCAGCACATCGCACCTCAGGAAGAGTAAGTTGAACGGGTAATAACCATCCGCAGTGTAATGCGGATTGGATATTAATTAAACGAGTTTATCCGGTTTATATGCAGAAAATCGCCCTGGAAATCAGACTACGATGCTCTGCAAAAACCGCAGAGCGATGGCACAACCGAAGATAATCAATACACCGCCAGCGATACGTTCTACCCATAATATCCCTCTGGATAACCGTCGCTGGATCTGCGGTAAACCGATGAACATCACGATCAGCAGATCCCAGCACAGCACTATGCTGGTCATCCAGATCCCGCTCATGGTTTGTTGCAGCAGCGTCACCGACGGGCCGAGCAGGGCGGTCATTAGTGCCAGATAGAACAGCGCATTTTTTGGGTTGAGCAGTGACGAACCCAATCCCAGCAGTAGCTGTTTGCCAAATCCTGGACAGGTAGACTGGGCGTCTGTTCCGGTCAGCGTTTGCGGGCGGCTGCGTACCAGCAGGCTGCCAATCCACAATAAATAGAGCGCGCCCAGCAGCTCAATAACCGTAAACAACAGGGGAAGCTGGCGCAGGATCCCCCAACCGATAATTGCCAGCAGGACATACAGCCCGTTGCCGAAAGCGATCCCCACGCACAACCCGGCGCTGCCGCGCATCCGGTATCGTGCGGCGTAACCGACCAGTAAAAAGAAGTCCGGCCCGGGGCTAAGCAATGCGACGAAATGCGCCAGCGCCAGCGCGGGAAAAGCAGAAGGAAAAAGTACAGAAAGCAGCGACATAGCGACCTCAGAGAATGAATCTGAGATCACCGTACACCTGACGCAGCGCTAATTATTGTCTGATATTGATCGTCCCAACGCGTACTGGCGCGGTGTGGCAGCGGTGTAGCGAACAAAGGTGCGATGGAAATGGCTCTGGTCGGCAAACCCGCTCTGGTAGCCGACATCGGCAATTTCGTCTCCGGCCCGTAGCCGCTGGCGAGCATAGTCAATCCGTATGATGTTCAGATAACTTCCTGGCGTCAGCCCGGTGTCCTGCTTAAAGGTACGGATCAGCGTCTCTTTACGCATATGACACTCATGTGCCAGCTCATCGAGCGAGGGCGGCGCGAGCAGGCTGGACTGCAACCGTTCGCGCAGATACTGGCTGGTGGCGCTTAGGTTGTCTTGTGTGACCGACTGCAACGGCAGCGTGTGCAGCAATGCTTGTGCGGCATCCGTTATTTGCGCGGTTTGGCGTTGCGGCATGAGCGTCACAAGGTGCATATAACGCTGGAATAATTGCGCATCGCGGATAACGGGAGCAGGAGTGCAAAGCCGCTGATGGGTGTTCTGTGCAGGCAGATTAGCAAGACACCACTGGGCATCAAGATAAAGCATATGATAGCTGCGAAACTGTCCGTTAACAGGATTACAGCTGTGAGGTGCCAGCGGCGGTATCACAATCAGATCGCCCACCTGCAGATGGTATTCCTCGCCATCGCACAGACAGCACGTTTCCCCCTCGAGAATTGCCCCAATCGAGAGCTGAGAGTGGTGATGCCGCTTATAGGCCTGCTGGCTCTGCCAGGTGCTGCGCAGTTCCAGCCACGGCAACTGCTCATCACGCCAGAACGATTGTGGAATATCCCGGGTATGCGTCACATCGTGTCCTCCCTGAAAGTGATGATTTGTTATAGCACAGGCCGAGTGGTGAAAAAGTGGGAATGCGCATTGAGATGGCGATTCTGCGTGACGTGTTCCAGACAAATGCAGACGTTACATAAGGGCGTTGTTATCCCGGAAATCGTCTCGCAAAGAGAGAAAGTTGCAGGTGAGGATGTGGTTTTCCGGCGCTACAGTCATGGCATCTTATTTTCAGGTGAAGGATCGCCATGAACAAAGCTTCCGCTTCAACACCGCATGACGCGGTTTTTAAAACATTTTTACGTCACCCTGAGACTGCACGGGATTTTCTGCAAATACATCTTCCCGCTTCGCTGCGCGAGCTTTGCGATCTTCAGACGCTTAAACTCGAGTCAGACAGTTTTATCGAAGAGAATTTACGTGCGTACTATTCCGATGTGCTGTGGTCGGTGAAAACGACGGATGGGGATGGATATATTTATGTGGTGATTGAACACCAAAGCACACCGGATGCGCATATGGCATTCAGACTGATGCGCTATGCGGTAGCGGCCATGCAGAAACATTTAGATGCCGGGCATCAGCAGTTGCCGCTGGTGGTGCCGATGCTGTTTTATCACGGCGCTAAAAGCCCGTACCCTTATTCGCTGTGCTGGCTGGATGAGTTTGCCAACCCGAAGCTGGCTCGTCAGCTGTATGCTGCGGCGTTTCCGCTGGTGGATATTACGGTTATTCCGGATGACGAAATTGTGCAGCATCGACGTATGGCGCTGCTGGAGTTAATCCAAAAACATATCCGTCAACGCGATCTTATGGGATTGGTCGAGCAAATTGTTTCCCTGCTACTTACCGGACTGACTAATGACACTCAGATAAAGACGCTGTTTAATTATATTTTACGAACTGGCGATGCACCTCGATTCAGTGAGTTTATTCGCGGGGTTGCCGAACGTTCACCGCAGCACAAGGAGCAATTGATGACGATCGCGGACAGATTACATGAGGCAGGACTACAAAAAGGCAGGCTGGAAGGGCTTCGAGAGGGGCGACGTGATGAGGCACTGCGTATTGCCCGCACCATGCTGGCAGATGGCATCGATATCAGCACGGTACAAAAAATCACCCGACTTTCCGCTGAAGATATTCAGGGTTTAAGCCATTAGATATAGCTTAAACTGCCTAATTGCCTGCCCGGAAGCGCCGGGCAGCTCGATCTACTCTATTGCCGTTTTTACCGCCTCTCCGAGCTTCTGCATTACTTCCCGATGCTTGTCGTTTGGCGGCAATGCGCAGTTGATGCGCACACAGTTGCGATACTTCCCCGATGCGGAGAACAGAGAACCCGGTGCAACCTGGATTTTGAGGCGACAGAGCTGCTTAGCGACACAGACCATATCGACCTGGAGCGGCAGCTCGACCCACAGCATAAAGCCACCTTTTGGTCGGGTGACGCAGATCCCGCAGGGGAAGTATTCCCGTACCCAGCAGGTGTAGATCTCCATATTGCGCTGATAAATCTGGCGCATACGACGAATATGTCGATGATAATGACCTTCGCGCACAAAGGAAGCCGCTGCCAGTTGCGTAGCGGGAACGTTAGTTCCTATGACGGCGTACTTCATGTGCAGCAGTTTGTTGTAATAACGACCGGGCACCACCCAACCCACGCGCAGACCGGGGGCGACGGATTTGGTAAACGAACTGCAGAGTATTACGCGGCCGTCGCTGTCCCAGGAGTGGATCGTGCGCGGGCGCGGGTACTCTGTGGCCAGCTCGCCATACACATCGTCTTCAAAAATAACGATGTCGTGGCGCTGGGCGAGGGCGAGCACTGCCCGCTTACGCGCATCCGGCATAATGAATCCGAGAGGGTTGTTGCAGTTGGGAACCAGCAGCACACCTTTGATCGGCCACTGATCCAGCGCCAGCTCCAGCGCTTCAACACTGATCCCGGTATCCGGATCGGTTGGGATCTCAATAACTTTGATCCCTAAGCCGCGCAGTAGCTGCATCGTGCCGTAGTAGGCTGGTGATTCAACGGCGACAATATCGCCAGGCTGGCAAACCGTTAGCAGCGCCAGCGACATTCCGCTCTGACTGCCGCTGGTGATCACAATATCGTCTGCATTGACCACCGAACCGCCGTCCAGCATCAGCCGTGCAATCTGTTGACGCAATTCCCGGCAGCCAGGTAATTCATCGTAGCCCAGTATTGCGCGCAGATTATGTTGTGCCACGCGGCTGAGTTCGCGCCACAGCGGCTTCAGGCTGGGTTGATTAATATCGGGCACGCCGCTGCTAAACGGGATTATCGATTTGTCCGCATGACCTGCCAGCATATCCAGCACCTGATCCCACTGGGTTATTTCGACCGGACGCTGTACCGGACGCGACATCGGTGGCACGGGTGGCTGCGCTTTTTGTGGCGCGACAAAATAACCGGAACGTGGCTGGGGCGTGATCAGCTGGCGCTGTTCCAGCGTCTGATATGCCTGCTGGACGGTGCTGATGCTGACCCCATGCTCCTGGCTCAGGCTACGCACCGAGGGCAGTTTTTCGCCATGGCGATACAGCCCTTGCTCAATGCGTTCGGCCAGCAGATTGGCCAGATGTTGGTAACGCGTCATGCTGTATCCCTCATGGGTACCATACAGATTAAAAAATCAGTACAGATTGGTGTGAAAAAAGCGATGCAGAACTCTTTTTAACCAATCTGTATGTTAAATAAAAGTACTTTGTGAGTCTGTATTGTTTTAGGCCAGATCCGTGAAGATAAAGCCTCTGGCAAGGCGGGGAGGCAAGGTATGGAATTTCACGAGAATAAAGCAAAACAGTCGTTTATTGGGTTTGTACTGATCTGGCGGGCATACAAGGCGTGGCGGCTGCGAGCGCAAACGCGGCGCCTATTGCAACAGATGAGCGATGAGCGGTTGCGGGACGTCGGGCTGCGACGCGATCAGGTGGAGTGATTTTCTTTCATCGACAGAGGCTGGGGGTTATCGCCCCAGCCT
>NZ_SZWU01000019.1:40936-80370 GCF_005280935.1 Citrobacter sp. wls757
GATATTTATCAATTCATGCTTCTGGTCAGTCCGTTTCTTGATACTTATCCTGATAAGTATTATTTTCTCTTCAGCGATGAGAGGAAAGTAAGATGACTGAAGATGAACTGTTTGCCCGCCGCCCGATGGGGATGCGCATGGCAATGGTGGTGCGCCAGTGGCGGGCCATTATTGATGCTGCCATCACCGATACTGGCCTGACGCAGTCCAGCTGGACGGTACTGATGCAACTGTATCAACTGGGAGACAACGTCTCAGTCAGTGAACTGGCACAAATGCAGGGCATCGAACTGCCGCCGCTGATGCGCACCCTCTCGCAGCTGGAAAAGCAGGGCTATCTGCTGCGTTCCACATCGCCCTATGACAAACGCATCCGCCTGCTGGCGCTGACCGCGCAAGGCCGCGCAAGGCTGGACGAACTCAACCGGGTGATAGAGACATACCAACATCGCGTCACCTGCACCATCCCTGAGGCGGAACTCGCTTCCTTCAGCGCCACGCTCAATCAAATCGCCTGCAATCTGCGGACAATCCGCGAAGAAGACAATCAACACTAAAAAACTATGATGACCCCAGAACAAAAATTTGCCCGTTGGGTAAGGGTGAGTATTGCCGCTTTCCTGGTAATATTCGCCTGGTTTATCGTTGCCGATATCTGGATCCCGCTGACGCCGGACTCCACGGTGATGCGCGTGGTAACGCCTGTTTCCTCACGCGTTTCCGGCTACGTCTCGCAGGTGCATGTGCATAACAATAGCCAGGTGAAGAAGGGCGATTTGCTGTACGAACTGGATCCGACGCCATTTATCAATAAGGTCGAGGCTGCGCAAATTGCCCTTGAGCAGGCGAAGCTGAGTAACCAACAGCTGGATGCGCAGATCGCCTCTGCCCGTGCCAACCTGCGCACCGCGCAATTCAACGCCCGCAACGATAAGACCACCTTAGACCGCTATCAGCGCCTGAGCGCCATGCAGAACGTGTCGCAATCCGATCTCGACAAGGTGCGTACCGCCTGGCAAACCAGCGAGCAGTCGGTGGCGGCGCTGAATGCCAGTATTCAGAACCTGCTGATCCAGCGCGGAGAGCGCGATGACAAACGTAACGTAACGCTGCAAAAATACCGTAACACGCTGGAAGAGGCGCAGTTGAACCTCGGCTGGAGCAAAGTATATGCCCAGACCGACGGCACGGTGAGTAACCTCCAGCTTAGCCCCGGACTTTACGCCACTGCCGCCACGCCGCTACTGGCGCTGGTCAGCCATCAGACCGATATCGTGGCCGACTTTCGCGAGAAAAGTCTGCGCCACACTAAAGTGGATACCGATGCCGCCGTGGTGTTCGACGCCATGCCGGGCAAGGTTTTCTCTGCCCACGTCACCAGCAGCGATGCCGGTATTCTGGCGGGCCAGGAACAGGTTAATGGCCAGTTGTCGCAACCGGAACAGTCCACCCGCTGGGTGCGCGATGCCCAGCGTATGCGCATTCACGTCGCGCTGAACGAACCGCTTGACACGCCGTTACCGACCGGGGCGCGCGCCACGGTACAGCTGTATAACAGCGAGGGCGTGTTCGCCCGCACCTTTGCCGGGGCGCAGATCCACCTCGTTAGCTGGCTGCATTATGTCTATTAACACACTGGCCCACGTCTTTACGCCGCACGGGAATATTGTCTACACCGCCAATGATTTTCGCCAGACCCTGCGTATCTCCGTTGCCGGGACAATCGCGCTGAGTATCTCGACCTTCTACAACGTGCAGTACGGCGTGTTCTTTGTGGTTTATCCGCTGATGCTGCTGTCGCTGGTACCGGTATTCAACCGCCATGTGGCAACACAGTTTGTGTTCAGCGCGGGGGTGAACTGTGTCGAAATGGTGCTGATCGTCGGCTATCTGTCGCAGTGGCCGCTGGTTATGACACTGGTGGTGTTCGGCCTGTATGTGATGCGTTTTCGTTTTATGAGCAAAGGACCGCTGTTTCTGCTCGGTTCGATGGGCGTGGTGTGCCAGAGTACGATGCTCAACTTTATGAGCTATCCCACCACCAACTGGCATACGCTGATGTTCTCCAATATGGAAGCCTGCGTCATGGCGGTGGCGCTGAGCGCGCTGCTGCATTATCTGATCCCGGACGTGGAACCCCGCCAGCCACCGCCGCGCATTGAGAAAGATGCCGCCCGGGTGCGCCATGAATCGCTGCTTTCCGGCACGGTGGCGACGATGATTTTTGTGGTCTTCCAGATCTGCGATTTGAGTGATTCGCTGTCGGCGCTGATGGCAGGCATTTTGATTCTGTTTCCGATGCACTATCGCGGGGCGGTGATTAGCTCGATCTGGCGTGTGGTTGGCGTGGTGCTGGCCTGTCTGTATATTCTGCTGGTGCAGCTGCTTATCTATGATTTCAGCAACCATATGGTGCTGATGATGCCGCTGATTGGCCTCGGGCTGGCGTTCAGCGCCCGCCTGCACGTAATGGAAAAAGTCGGCGCGGGCGTGGGGTTTGCCAGTATCACTACTATCGGCATTATGTTTGGCCAGAACCTTCATCCGGATCAGGACCTGGTATTCAGCGATCTGTACCGCATCACCTCCGTCACCGTCGCGCTGGTGGCAACGCTCACCATGGTATTTCTGGTGCACCGGGTTTTGAACTGCTTTGCCGCGACGCGGTTTGTGATTACCGAGTGAGTGGGGGCAAGTGCCGGATGGCGGCTGCGCCTTATCCAGCCTACGGGAAAGTGCCATTTGTAGGCCCGGTAAGCGTAGCGCCACCGGGCGTTTTCAAATTGCCTGCTATTTCACCGTTCTCAAATTATTCAGAATACGATTTATTTGTTCGAGAAATAAAAATATATAAATTATAAATATTCTGAATTTTAATAATTGTGACCTTATAAACAAATTTATTTTTACGATTAAATATGATGGGTGTGATTATTATATTTTAAAGGGTATAAATCCATATGACATGGGAATATAAAGTATCGACAGGTATACTGAGCCATAACGGTGAGTTAATTTCTTATTGCTACAGTGGTGCCGGTGAATCAAAGGATAAACCGAACTGTGAACACATACGTAACAAGGGCCCCATTCCTCGAGGTATTTATTTTATTGCAGGATGGAATAATCACAAAAGCCCCTCCGCTATCATCCTTGAACCTATTGCAGGGACCAATACTTTTGGCAGAGAACATTTCGAAATTCATGGCGATAAAAAAGGGCAGCCACCGGGAACGGCATCTGCAGGGTGTATCATTATGAATGGACAAGATAAGCGCCAAACCATTTACGATTCGGGTGATACAATTTTGGTGGTAAGATAATGAAATTTATTATTATCTTCTTTCTATTTATGCTTTCGGGTGCCTCCTGCGCTGCAGAGCATACTGCACCTCAGCTTCTGCAGATGATAAATGAAAAAGGAGCAAATGCTGTTGTACACACACTTTATAATGACAATGAATCAGAATGGTGGAACCATATTATTCCTGAAATTAGCAAAGGTAATAATGACTGGTTAACGGTGGCAAGTGCTTTGGAACCCGGAGTTGATGCCAGTACTGCGGAGGATTTGCAGGGGGCGGTTTCTGAAGCCATTCCACATAACCCAGTCGGTGTTCTGGCTATTCTCAACGATAACAGACCATTGCTGACTATTGAGCAGATATGTGCATTTGCCTCTTTTTATGAGTCAGAAGAGGAAATGAATAAGCTATTTGTTAATTCCATCAGGGAAATGTATAAGGTCAAAACGGCAGAAGGGAAGCGGTGTATTGCGGTAATGATCAATACTGTCGAAAATTCTGTCCCATTTAATAAGGCGATGTAAATGGCGAGACCTGAGTTATCGCTTAAAGGCTTGAACAAACGGCTCCTCAGAAACTGTGGGGCTGATGACAAATCAGCGCCTGATGGCGCTTCGCTTATCAGGCCTACATGAGATCTACACAACGTGTTGATATTACAATACATGTAGGCCGGGTAAGACGTAGCCACCACCCGGCACAAACGCGAATCTATACTTTAGCGCCGTCTGGCATCTGAGAATTTATCCCTGCTTGCGCGGCTTCGCCGAAATCACGTTGATAAACTCCTGCACCTGCTGTTGCTTACGCGCGGACAGCTTGCATACTCGACGCAGCGACTGCAGTAACGCCGGTTCTTCCGGCTCCGGCAGTTTTGTCGTTAGCACAATACAGCCTGGCATCACTCTGACATCGAATTTGCAGCCGGTGGCGAAACCGGCGGCTTCCAGCCACTGGCCTTTCATAATAATTGCCGGAACATGCGTGTAATCCGGATAACGACTCGCATAAGTGACGGTACCCAGACGATTATTTGTTGGGGAGACTTCTGGATCGGTGAATTCTGCAATAGAATGCGGGGTAGTCATGGTCTCTATTCCTTTTCAATAGGGATTGTGATTAGCGAGGCGCTCGTGTTGCAGCACGGGCGTCTTGCGAAAAATAACACCTGTAAATCTAACCAGTAAATAAAAATAAAGCCAGCTAAAAATAGACAATAATAAACGCGTAACTGGAAATATAAATACGGGAATTAAATCGAAGGGAAATATAAAGTAGGCCGGATAAGCAAAGCGCCATCCGGCCATAAAATTAGTGCAGTGTAGTTATATGGTGCTGCTTAAAATTCTCCGCCTGCGACAGCACGCCCATATACACATCATCATTCGCCACCGGCGGGAACTTGTGTTTGTGCAGCAGTAGGATCAGCTCCACCTTCAGCTTCGCCTTAATATCATCACGCTTGCTCCAGTCCGGATACTTCGAGGTGTTATCGACCACCGCCTTCATCTCTTTCGCCAGCGCCAGCATCTTGTCTTCTTCATAGGTGAACTGATACTTATCGCGCATATGCGCCAGGATGTCGTAAAAGGCTTTCTCTTCGATATCAATCCCCATCTCGGCATAGGTGCCCATCTCGGTTTTAATATCGTAGATAATATCGGTCATCTCCTGGCTAAAGGTATCAAACTCTTCGCCGTTGAGGACGTCATCTTCCCGGCGCTCGTTATATTTATCCATAATCGACTGGAAACGACGGGTGAAGTTGATCCCCTGAAGCTGGTTGATCTGTTTAAAATCGCTGATGGCTTTTTCCAGCAGCTTTTGCAGCAACTGGATTTTAGTGGCCGGCAGTTTGATCTTATTAATGCGCGCCAGATAATCGTCGTCGAAAATATCGATCGACTCCGCTTTCTTATCGCCCAGGAAAAACAGCTCTTCCACGCCGTCGGCTTTCAGCGCTTCGGCGATCATCTCGCGCACGCGGGCGTTCATCTGCGTGACGTCCGGCGCGTCGCCTTTGGTCAGTTTGAAGACGATAGAGCGCACGGCAATATAAAAATGGATATGGTCGCGCTCGGCCTGCGACAGCGCCTCGCTGCCGCAGCAGACGTCATAGGCCGCTTTCAGCCGCTTCACCAGCCCCATAAAGCGGCGTTCCAGCTTCTGGGTGCGCATGACAAATTCTGCCGCGAAGTTCAGGCAGGCCAGCTGCGCCTGCGGCTCGCCGCTGAAATAGGCGCGGCTGTCGAATTCATGGAAAACTTCAGCCAGTAGCGCGAGATGGTTTTTCACCTCGATCACCGACTGCTGAATATCTTCAAAGTTGGTGGCGTCGATGCGCGAATACATCGCCAGCGCCTGGTTCATCTGGCGTTTAATGCCGATATAGTCGACGACTAACCCTTTGCTTTTGCCTTCCAGCTTGCGGTTAACGCGGGAGATGGTCTGGATCAGGTTATGCTTTTGCAGCGGCTTATCGATATAAATGGTGTCCAGCTCCGGCACGTCAAAACCGGTCAGCCACATGTCCACCACGATGGCGATTTTGAAATTCGACTTCGCGTTTTTGAACTGTTTATCCAGTTCTTTGCGGTACTCTTTACTGCCCAGCAGCTCGTACAGTTTCGCATCATCGTCTTTACCGCGTGTCATCACCATCTTGACCATTTCGGACGGCGGCAGCTCTTTCTCCTCCTGTTCGGTCAGTTCGACCCCCTCCGGGGCCTGCTTAACCTCAAACCACGCGGGACGAAAGTCTTTCAACTGACAATAGAAATCCCAGGCAATCTCACGGCTGGCGCAGACAAACATCGCTTTGCCTTTCACCGTTGAACCTTCGGCGACACGTTTTTCATAGTGCTTCGCAAAGTCTTCCGCCAGCGCTTTCAGGCGGTCTTCATCGCCAAGAATGGCGTTCATGGTGGCGCTGGCTTTTTTGCTCTCGTCGATTTGCCACTCGTTGGTGCCCGCATTGGCGCACTCTTCGTAATACTTTTCCACCTCTTCCAGCTTACCGGCATCGAGGATGACCTTCGCGGCGCGGCCTTCGTAGACGATGCGCACGGTGATCTCATCCTGCACGGATTCGGTCATGGTGTAGCTGTCGATGATGTTGCCAAAGACTTCCATCGTGGCGTCGATAGGGGTGCCGGTAAAACCAACGTAGGTGGCCTGCGGCAGCGAGTCGTGCAGATATTTGGCGAAACCGTAGGTTTTGCGCACCCTGCCGCTCTCTTTATCGACGATCACTTTCTGATCGAGGTTGACCTGGCTGCGGTGCGCTTCGTCGGAAATACAGATGATATTGCTGCGCCCGGAGAGCAGTTCGGTGTCTTCGGTAAATTTATGGATGGTGGTCAGGAAGACGCCGCCGCTGTTGCGACCGGCCAGCTTCTCCCGCAGATCGTCGCGGCTGGTGACGGGCACCACGGTGTCGTCACCGATATAGTTTTTGGCATTGCACATCTGCGCCGAGAGCTGATCGTCGAGATCGGTGCGGTCGGTGATCAGCACGATCGTCGGGCTGGCGAACTCGACGCTTTTCATCAGCAGACGGGTTAAGAACTGCATGGTGTAGCTCTTGCCGCAGCCGGTTGCGCCAAAGTAGGTGCCGCCCTTGCCGTCGCCAAAAGGTTTACGCGCCCGTTCGATGCTGTAGTACAGCTTGCGCGCCGCATAGTACTGCGGGTAGCGGCAGCAGATTTTCACTTCGTGTTTGGCTTTATCCGGGAAGCAGATAAAATTTTTGATCACGTCCAGCAGGCGGACCGGGTGAAACAGCCCCTGAATCATCGAGTGCAGGGAAGGGATGCCGTCCTGCTCGCGGTTTTCATTGCCGGTGACTTTGCGCCAGGAGTAGAAATACTCGTACGGCGCAAACAGGTTGCCCATGCGGTTATTGACGCCGTCGCTGATAATGCACAGCGCGTTATAGACAAACAGCTGCGGAATATCGCGGCGATAGCGGGTGCAGAGCTGTTTATACGCATCGCCAATATTGGCTTCCTGCTCGCGCACCGCGCTTTTAAATTCAAACACCACTAACGGCAGGCCGTTGATATACAAAATCGCATCCGGAATGCGCGGCTGGTTTTCTTTGCCGGTGATGGTCAGCTGATTGACGATTTTTACCCGGTTCAGCGGCTGGGTAAGATGATAACTTGCCGGCGTTTCTGCGGCCTGTTGCAGCGGAACCTCTTCGGTATCGAACAGTTCACGCAGCGCGGCGGGCAGGTGCCGGGTATCGAGCAGTTCGATATAGAGATCTTTCTGCTGGCGATCGTCGCGTTTAAACAGGAAACCGTTGGCCAGCCAGGCGCAGAAGGTTTTGTTGCTTTCGTAGAGATCGGAGGCGGGCAGGGTGGTGAACTGTTTGATCAGCCGCTGGATCTCCTCTTCAGTAATGCCGTCGGCCTGATAGCGCGCGGCGAGGTAGTGGCGAAGATCGTCTTCGATAATCACCTGATCGAGGCTGGAACGCGGTACATTATCGCCGATCAGGTGTTGATAGCCCTGATCCTGTAATAGTTCAATTATCGCCTGTTCTAACTTTGCTTCACTGAATGAGAGAGGCATATCTCGCTCCGGCCCTGGCTGATTTTCTGGTAAGGGTTCCTGTAACAGAGAAAACCTTAACAGAAAGCCCCTGATTTTTCAGGGGCAAAATGCGTTATGCGGGTTCGGTTTGGTCGATTAAATCTGGAAGATCCTCCAGGGACAGCTCGCCGGAGATGAGTTTGGGGAGCAGGGTGTCGCGGAGGGCGGTTAAGTCGTATATATTTCGATTGTTGAAACTTATTCTTTTAAATATGATATCTGTTGATATTTTATATTGATGCAATATATCAGCATCAGGTAAAAGAACGGGGATTCTTCTTATGATCTTAGAGTTGACAGCCGTTGCAATAGAAGATGTGCTTCCTAAAGTGTCGTAATCAAAATGCTGTAAGTATGAATACAGGTACTCTTTATTGACCCCATGCTTCATATTATAAAAATGAGCAATGGCCTCATTGGTTGTTAATATGTTATCTGCTATCGCTATTCGGCCAATAGTCAATTTGAAGCTTAATAAAACAGCTCCTTTAGGCACTATTTTTACATTGTAGTTATTTACTGCATCAGTAGTTAAATATTCACTGCTTTCTTTAATAAATACATTGCAATTACCAAGATCCCTAATTGAGACCCATGTGTAATTACTGCCTTTTTTGTCGCTGAAGCATTCCTTTTGATTACGTGGAGGCGTTTTCCCGATAGAAATTGTTGCGATTTCTTCAGCATTTTTGTGTTGCCAGCCTTTCGGTACCCAGCCCAACTCTGTTTCTTCAAATTCAGCCGGGAATAGTGCACGAATATCCGCCGGAAGTGGTTTGAAATCTGCACTGTTGCGTACTTTTTGACGCAGTTCGGCGCGAGATTGCAGCGCTTCCGGGATTGGATTTCCCGCATCCAGCGCGTTATCAATCACCGGATCGAAATCCACAAACCAGGATTTGAATAGGGTTTGGGACATTTGTTCCAGGGTTCTGTTAACTTTATTATTTAAGTTAATTCTATCTGTTAATGAATCTAAAACAGAACTAATTTTATTTTGAATACGTAAAGGAGGTGCTGGTATTTGAAAATTAGGTATATCGCCACATTTCAAACTGTCGAAAATAGCGCCTGGGTTTTTATATTTCTCAACTTCGTCCCACCAATATGAGGAGTTGAGAGCCCATCGTAGGTATTCAGCCGTTATTGATAAACCATTGGTTCTCAGGATGACTAAATTTTGCCCAAGGGCAAACCGAGTCTGGCCAGAAACAAATGCAGTTTCTCCAGGATTACATCGTCTTGATAGAATAATGTCGCCATATTGAGGATTAGCTTTTTCTGTCCATAGTTTATAGTCTGATTCACTAATCAGGCGTGGAGATGCCTCAAAATCAATCTCTCCATTTTTCATTTGAGGTATACCAATATATGGCACACCGCTAACTTGAGCAGAAGGGGTTTTATGCATGCAGTCTATTAATTGAACACCTAGTTCATTAAGAGACTTAAAGGACCACTTATTCCCCATAACCCAGTGCCTCCAGGTTCTGGCGAATCGCGTTATCCAGTTCTTCCGCCTGTTTCATTTGCGCAAACAACGTCTGCGACAACTCGCGCATTTTGGTTTCAAACGCCACGCCGTCGTCTTCCTGCTCGGCGGCGCCGACGTAGCGGCCCGGCGTCAGCACATAGTCGTTAGCTTTCATCTCTGCAATAGTGGCGACCTTGCAGAACCCGGCCCGATCTTCGTACTGCGCCAGCTGGCTGTCGCCGCGCTTAACGCGCTCGGCCAGCTCTTCCGGCGTGCTGCGCCAGGCGTGGTAGGTGCCGGCGATGGTGGCGATATCCTCCGCCGTCAGCTCTTTGGTGGTGCGGTTCATCATGGTGCCGAGGTTACGCGCATCGATAAACAGCGTTTCGCCCTGACGGTTGCGATAGCCTTTGGCCGGATCGGCCACCTTCGATTTGGTCATAAACCACAGGCACACCGGGATCTGGGTGGTGAAGAACAGCTGGCCGGGCAGGGCGATCATGCAGTCGATCAGATCGTTTTCGATCATCTGCGCGCGGATCTCGCCTTCGCCGCTGGTGTTGGAGCTCATCGAGCCGTTCGCCAGCACAAAACCGGCGGTGCCGTTAGCCGACAGCTTGGAGAGCATATGCAGAATCCAGCCGTAGTTGGCGTTACCGGTCGGTGGCGTACGGTAGCCAGCAAAGCGCGGGTCTTTGGTCAGCTCGGCGTCGTTACGCCAGTCTTTCAGGTTAAACGGCGGGTTGGCCAGAATATAGTCGGCTTTCAGGTCCGGGTGCTGGTCGCTGAAGAAGGTGTCCGCCGGGCGCTCGCCAAGGTTGGCGGAGAGGCCGCGAATGGCGAGGTTCATCTTCGCCAGCTTGTAGGTGGTGGCCGTCAGCTCCTGACCGTACAGGGCGATATCGCGGCTTTTCCCCTGGTGGCTTTCAACAAACTTCACCGACTGCACAAACATCCCCGCGGAGCCGCAGCAGGGGTCATAAATTTTACCCTGGAACGGTTCGAGCATTTCGGTCAGCAGCGTCACCACGCATTTTGGCGTATAGAATTCACCGCCCCCCTTGCCTTCGGTGGCGGCAAACTTACCGAGGAAGTATTCGTACACGCGGCCGACCAGGTCTTCTTTCGACAGCGCTTCGACGTCGGTTTCGTGGGCCAGCGTTTCGATGTTATCGATGGTGTCGATAAGCGACGCCAGCTTCTTGGTTTCCAGATTCTGACGGCTGAAGTAGTTGTCCGGCAACGCGCCTTTCAGCGACGGGTTGCGCTTCTCAATGGTGGAGAGCGCGGTATCAATGCGTACGGCAATATCATCCTGCTTGGCGTGCTGTTTAATGAACGACCAGCGTGCCTCTTCCGGCAGATAGAAGATGTTGTCCTGCTGATAGAAGACTTCCATTTCGAGGAAATCGCCCTGGCCTTCGTCTTCCATCTGTTTACGACGGGCTTCAAACTTATCGCTGATAAATTTGAGGAACACGAGGCTCAGCACCACGTGCTTGTACTCGGAGGACTCTACGCTGCCGCGAAGCTGGTTCGCGGTATCCCATAATGTGTCTTCAAAGCCTTTCTTTGCTTTGGCTTTTTTCGTTGGTGCTTTGGCCATGATGAACTCAATCAGGAAAAATTTGGGAGCTATTGTAACGGTAAAGAAGGTGAATTTCCGCTTTCTGTGAGACTTAACTTCGCGGGCATCAGTAAGCGAGAATTCAGCAGATGGGTTCCTGTTTCAAAGGGAACAACCCACAACCGCAGTATTTTACCGCCAGAGTGGTGATACTCAAACGGGCTTTCCAGTGGGGCAGAAAACCCCTCATGCTTCGGATAAATGAGTACCATATCGCCTTCCCCCTGCAGATGATTCACCCCATAGGCCAGCATCTGGTACAAATCACTTTGTGACAGGTTGTATTGCGCTTTCTCCGTTTTGATGAGCTTCCATTTCATATCACAGATGACGGGTGACTTGTCCGACTCCTCTCCCGGAATAAGCCAGATATCCGGTCTGAGCTGGAACAGAGGAGATGCGCCTTGATGCACAAGATAATGCGATCTGGACTGCGCTTTAACCTGCCAGAAAGGCTGGCAATGCTGACGCAACCAGGCGGTGACGAACGCTTCAAAGACGGCTTCCATCGGGAAAAGAAGCGAGAGCGCTTCTGCGTTGCCCTGCATACAATGCGGTGACTGCCCCGTCAGAATAAGCCGCGCCCACTCCAGCGCATTGTTGTAATACGCCATGTTTCTGTCCAGGCGGATTTGTTTGAAAGCGATTTCGACGTTATGTACTTCAGGAATAGGTTCGAAAAGTGCCTGCAGGCGACTGAGTGATTGCAGCAGTACCGGGTTATTCGTATAGCTATACACTTTTTCAATCGCCGTTTTAAGCAACCTGTTTTCTGGGCGCTCCACGCGATATTCATCGTATTCCACAAAAAAACGATCACGACGGACGCTGTTTTTTTTGAGTTGCTCGCTGATAAGCAGTTTACCCTTTAGCCATGCGAGGTTTTCCCGCTGACGCAGATAATCGTGTTTAAGCCCTTTCTGCACGACGACGTCCAGGCTGGAAATAAACTGCTGAATGAAAATATCCATCAAGGTCATCCGTGATGTCATGACGCCTGCAGATGAGGAAATGACATGGCGGAATGTTTTTAATGTTTTCAGCATCATCAATAATTGCTGTCGGGCGACGTTTTTATCGCCTTGCTGCCCACAGGTTTTAGGCAGCACTTCAATAAATCGTTTATGGGGAAGGGCAATCACCCCAACATAGTTTTTGACCTGAATGACTTTCACGCCGGACATTGTTCGCAGAGAAAGCAGCCGCTGATCGTCACTCTCTTTGTCCTTCAGGCATCGTTGTTCGAGCCAGAGGAATGCGGCCGGGGGGACAGGCTCTGCATCGCAGAGCTTTGCTTTGTCTGCGTCGCTGACCAGATAGCCATATTCAAACACGGTGTATGCATTGCCATCGGACATTTGTGTTACTCCGTCGCGCTGGCCTGAACATCATAAATTTGCCGGTATGCCAGAGGGTTGTCCCAGACGTTATCGCTGTCTTTGCATAACTGATAATTGACGCCAGCCTCTTGTAAATCATCTGTCGCGGTTTTGCCAAACAATGTGGCTAAATCATTCTGGTTTTCAACTGAGCGAACAAAACGCAGCGCTTCGTCTGTTTTTTGGTTATCGCCAAGGACCAGACGAATTTTTTGCCAGTCGTTATAGAAATATTCTTCCAGTAGCGGGAGCACTTTATTCTTCATGACACGCTTCAATTTCTTAAATGCTTCCGCAGGGGAATCTTTTTCCTGAACAACAGGAATAAAAAAAGCATGTCCCAGCGTATGTTCGCTGTCATAGAGTGCCTGGATACGGGCATTTAGCGTTGAAAGGAGTGCTTTGATATCAATGCCCTGAACCTCTGTGTCGTTTAATACTGAGATATCAGGCATGAGTGCTTCGAATTCAAATCGGCGGCGAAGCGCGGTATCCAGCGCCGTGAGAGAACGGTCCGCTGTGTTCATTGTACCAATCAGGAAGAGATTATTGGGAACCGAGAACGGTTTGGGAGAATAGGGGAGGCTGACGCTCAGTGCCTCGCTCTCACCCGCACGCTTTGAGGTTTCAATCAGAGTGATTAGCTCACCAAAAATTTTAGAAATATTGCCACGGTTAATTTCGTCAATAATTAAGACATAGTTTTGTCTTTTCTTCGATGATGATACTTCTGGTGAAGCCGGGAGATGCCATGTCTGGATCAGATGGTTCAAAATGCCGCGAACGTAAGAAATATTATAGATATTCTCTTTTTCTCCTTGATACAGACGACGAATATTTTCAATCGAGGCGAGATACCCACTGCCTAGCTGGTTATTTTTCGACTGCGCCGGGAATACGCGGAAGGTGCTATTGTTGGCATACGTTACGCGAAACAGACTGCCGTTGGTGGTTTTCAGCATGATGCCATCTTGCTCGGCGCATTGAGCTTTGAGCTGCTCTATAGCGTCATCCAGCGCTAATTGTACGGTAGCATCACCAAAGGCTGCATCTTCACATATTTGTTTAAATACGCCGGGTTTGACGTCATAGCGAATGCTACCATCATCGTTGGTTTCTGCCCGCAATCCTTCTATAAACTCTTCATAGCCAAAACTCTGGTGGAAAGTGATAAATCGAACACGCTTTTTCTCTACAAGCGCATCATAGATTTTTTTTAATTCTCTTCGGCGCTCCGATTTTTCTTTCCCATCCAAGCGGGTAAAGGCTTCCGGTTCACAGGCACGTACGGCGATTTCAATGGTTTTGTAGGTTTTCCCCGTTCCGGGCGGACCGTACAGGATCAGGTTTCTGGGGGGGAGAATATCGTCAGGTGCAGAATCTTGCTCTTCATTCGCTGCTGATGGGGCGATTTCGGTTACCGCGTTACTGTCATCTTCTATTTCCGTTTCGTACAAATGCCAAAGAGACATGTTGAGTTCGATGTCATCGGGAGTATTATCCAGTGTTCGGGCGAAGACGGCTTTCAGTAACAGGTTTAATTTAAACCACTTCAGCGGCGACCATTCCCCATCTTCTGGTAACCCGAGCTGGAAATGGTTGTTGCAGTAGTTATAAACCCGAAAGAAAACACCTTCGTTGATGATGCTGGTAATCTGCGAGGGATAGAAGGCAGCAAAGGTGCGACTGCAAAGCGCACGATAGAATTTCTTCAGTTTGCCTTGCTCTTTTAGGGTCTGTAAGCGTTGCTGAGCTTGCTCAAATACCTCAACAGTACAACCAGAAGCAATGAGTTTAGTGAGTTCGCGAAGATCATCTTTGGCATGAACAAACTCTTCGTGGGACATCCCGCCCTGGCGCAGGCTGGCAACTTTATTGTCGCGGGTATACCAAAGATCCTGAATGGTTTGATCGGTAAAATCAGGTTTTTCTCGTTGCACCCTTGCGGTAATTTCCCGATATCCCGCGCCCCATTCACTGTTGTAATCATGATTCTTTTGTGCGAACAGCCGAAAGAAAGGCGCTAAAGACTGCAGATCCTCTACCATATTCTCAGTTCCTTTTATCATTATTTATATAATGTAGTTATATTTTATACTATGTTTCAATGAGTTAAGTTAATCTCTTTTTGTTTTTTGAGAAGTATATCTAAATTTCATCAGTCATTGCTTGCAATAATTCATGAGGTAAAACCGAACGAAAAAGGAGGGATTAATGCGCGATTTTAGCTCTGGTGATATTAACGGAGATGTGAACATTAACGATTATTCGAATCAAACACATTATAAGCTATTGATTCATTGTGATAATGAAGAACTCCTGGCAGAAGAAATACACCGAATAAAAGTCTTACGAAAGGAGCGCAGAAGGAAATCGAAGGTAATGTTCAAAATTCTCTCAGGGTGCGGGCTGTTGTTATTATTTACAGGGGGATGGTACTTGATTAAAGGGCAATTAGACATGGTTTCGGCATTGAGCGGGTTAGGTGGGGTCATTTTAACTTTTGCCACATTATCTGGCGCAGATACCCCAAATGCCTTCGAGAAAAGACAAATAGATGCTCTTGATGAAATTAATACTCTTTTGAGAGAAAGAGATGTCAGATAGATAAGTATAGCCCTGCTAACAGAGGGCTATACAAGTAAACATTGTTTACTTCTTCAATCCCGCAAACGCGGCTCTGATCTCGTCTTCCGGCAAATTAATGCCGATAAACACCAGTTGGCTGTGCGGTTGCTCGTCGCCCCACGGGCGGTCCCAGTCGGCGCTGTACAGGCGCTGGACGCCCTGGAACAGCAGGCGGTTTGGCTCGCCTTCAATCCACAGCATACCTTTGTAGCGCAGCAGCTTCTCGGCGGATTCCAGCAGCAGGTTTTCCATCACTCGCGACACGTCGCTGATGTTTACCGGGTAATCCAGCTCGACGACGATCGAGGAGATATCGTTTTGCTTGTCGGCGATAAAGTGGAAGCGCGGTTTGGCGCTGACTACGTTCTCTTCCAGCATAAAACCGTTGGTATCGAACAGCAGGGAGAGGTCGATATCACCATGTGTCACGGTGTAAATCGGCGCACGGGCGTTGATGCGCGCCAGGCGCTCACGCAGTTTTTCGCTTTCACCTGCGACGTCGGTTTTGGTCAGCAGGATCCGGTCTGCGTAGCCTACCTGCGACTGGGCGATGGTGAACTGGTTCATCTGCTCGTCGGCATGTACCGCGTCAACCAGCGCAATTACGCCGTCCAGCAGGTAGCGTTCGCAAATCACTTCATGGGAGAAAAAGGTCTGAATAATCGGGCCGGGGTCGGCCATGCCGGTGCACTCGATCACCAGACGGTCGAAATTGATGGCGCCTTTGTCGAGGTTGTCGAGCAGGTCTAACAATGCGTCTTCCAGTTCACTGGAGCGGGTACAGCAAATACAGCCGTTGGTCAGGGTTTTGATCTGCGTGGCGCGATCGCCAATCAGCTGATCGTCCACCGAGACTTCACCGAATTCGTTTTCGATAACGGCAATCTTGTAACCGTGCTGCTCGTTGAGAATATGGCGCAGCAGGGTGGTTTTACCCGCGCCAAGAAAACCGGTGAGTAGGGTAACTGCAATCGGGGTCATTTACTTCTCCTTCTAACAGCAACTGCTTCCGCCGCTACCGTAGCGGGCTTCCTGGCGCTCGCGGAAGAATTCTTCGTAGGTCATGTACGGCTTATCGGGATGGTTGGTCTTCATGTGCTCGACATAGTTGTCGTAGTCCGGAATGCCAATCAGCATCTTCGCCGCCTGACCGAGATATTTTTTAGCTTGCCCTAAAGTACCAAACATAAACAATCCTGATAAGCGAAAAGCCCCGCCGGAGCGGGGCTGAATACATCTTAGTGGTGTGAAGAGGTCTTCACGCCGCCTTCCGGCACCGGTACATACGGTGTCTCTTTATCAGAGCGACCGTTGATGGCGCGGGCTTTCTGCCAGGTACGGAACCCGTAGAAAATGATGCTGTACACCACCACCAGGAACAGAATACTCAGACCTGCGTTGGTGTAGTTGTTGACGACGATGTGGTTCATGTTGGCAATCTGCTGAGCGGTCAGTTCGCCGCCGTTAGCAATCTTCTCTTTGTACTGATTCGCCATGAAGAAGAAGCCTTCCATCTGCGGGTTGGTGCTGAACAGTTTCAGACCCAGCGCCCAGGTGGTGCAGATAAGCAGCCATACTGCCGGAACAACGGTAACCCAGATGTATTTGGTGCGCTGCATTTTAACCAGTACCACGGTGCCGAGAACCAGTGCCACGGCAGCCAGCATCTGGTTAGAGATACCGAACAGCGGCCACAGGCTCTTAACGCCGCCCAGCGGGTCAACAACGCCTTGATACAGCAGGTAACCCCACAGACCTACGCAGCCCGCAGTACCGATGATACCCGCAACCAGGGAGTCGGTTTTCTTCAGGAACGGCACGAAGTTACCCAGTAAATCCTGCAGCATAAAGCGGCCAGAACGAGTACCGGCATCCAGTGCGGTCAGGATGAACAGCGCTTCGAACAGAATACCGAAGTGGTACCAGAAGCCCATATCAGCCATCGGCAGCACTTTGTGGAACACGTGAGCGATACCAACAGCCAGCGTCGGTGCGCCACCTGCGCGGTTCAGAACGGACGGTTCACCGATGTCTTTCGCGGTTTGCAGGATCTGCTCAGGCGAAATGACGAAGCCCCAGGAGCTGACGGTCGCTGCCGCATGTGCGGTGACGTCTTTCAACTGCGCCATAATCAGCGGTGCGTTTTCGCCGCTCATTTCATGCAGGTTCGGCATGGTGATGCCAAGGCCCGCAGGCGGGGTGTTCATCGCGAAGTACAGACCTGGTTCGATGATAGACGCGGCAACCAGCGCCATAATTGCGACGAAGGATTCCATCAGCATCGCGCCGTAACCGATAAAGCGTGCATCGGTTTCACAGGCCAGCAGCTTCGGTGTGGTACCGGAAGCAATCAGCGCGTGGAAGCCAGATACCGCACCACACGCGATGGTGATGAACAGGAACGGGAACAGAGCGCCTTTCCACAGCGGGCCAGTACCATCAACGTACTGCGTCATTGCCGGCATTTTCAGTTCCGGGTTGAGGATAACAATCCCCACCGCCAGACCGACGATAACGCCGATTTTCAGGAAGGTAGCCAGATAGTCGCGTGGTGCGAGGATTAGCCATACCGGCAGCAGCGCAGAGATAAATGCGTAGCCGATCAGGGTAAAGGTAATGGTGGTGTCTTTAAAGGTCAGCGCCGGGCCCCAGTACGGGTTGTGCGCAATCACGCCGCCGAAGTAGATAGAGGCAACCAGCAGCACAATACCAATCACCGACACTTCGCCCACGCGTCCTGGTCGCAGGAATCGCATGTAGATCCCCATGAACAACGCGATAGGTACGGTTGAGCAGACGGTGAACACCCCCCATGGGCTTTCCGCCAGCGCTTTTACCACGATCAACGCCAGTACTGCGAGGATGATGATCATGATTAAGAAGCAGCCGAACAGTGCAATGGTTCCCGGGATCGGGCCCATCTCTTCTTTGATCATCTCACCCAGAGATGCGCCGTTACGGCGGGAAGAGATAAACAGCACCATGAAGTCCTGCACCGCACCGGCCAGCACGACGCCTGCCAGCAGCCACAGCGTACCGGGCAGGTAGCCCATCTGCGCAGCCAGTACCGGCCCAACCAGCGGACCAGCACCTGCGATAGCGGCAAAGTGGTGACCAAACAAGACGTTACGGTTGGTTGGAACGTAGTTCAGACCGTCATTGTTGATGACCGCCGGCGTGGCACGCGTTGGGTCAAGTTTCATCACCTTTTGGGCGATGTACAGGCTGTAGTAACGATAGGCCACCAGATAAACAGAAACTGAGGCGACAACGATCCACAGGGCACTAATGTGCTCACCCCGACGTAATGCCACTACCGAGAGGCAGAATGCACCGATGATTCCGAGAATCACCCAGGGTATGTGCTTGAATATCTTTTTCGTATCCATAGTAAAACCTGGTATCTAATTAATAATTGGCCGAAGCCGCGTGGGTTTGATCTTGTGTTTGAGGAGGTAAATTGACTGCTATGTTGGGGGGATCTTGCCAGAGAATTACGCGCGTAAAGTAAGGTAAATAAGTGAGCGGTTGTATGTCAGCTTAAGCGGTCTCAAGTGTCAGTGAGCGGTAAACTGCGGGGGGAACGGGGAAATTTATGTGATTGAGATCACGGCATTATAGCTTTGCCTGTCTACATGCCGTGTTTTCCCACTGACAAAGCACCTCACTGAGAGACTCAGATTACGATATAACAGTAAGGCGTATGTTCGATGTCTCTGAGCAACACATGTTTCTTACGTGATTTAGTCAGGTAATATTTTTCATCCAGATAGTAGTCAATGAGTTCATCGAGGCGCTCTTTATCTATGCGGGGCGTTACCCCCAGCGTCCAGAAGCTACGCAGCTCTAATTCCGAACGTTTGATTTTTGCGCTTTTAACCAAATCAGCAATCATATTTCTGACGCAGCTTGTCGGATCCTGGTTCTGTTTGAGTTCAAGCGCAATGTAGCTATCCTGCGTCCAGCCTTTTTTCCGCAACAAGAAATCTGCACGTACAGACAAACGCTGTGGATTTTTCCGGAGATCGCAAGCAAGAGTTTGCTCACGCCACCATTCATGACCCGTCGAAGCTAGCAGATTGGCAAATTCTATCTGCATCCAGACTTCCCAACCGGAGATGTTGTACTGATCGATGATATTGAGCTTTTGGCGAATATCTTCACGTTCAAAAAAGTGGTGTGCGAGGGTGGATAGGTGATCAAAATCGCGATTTAACATAGAAGCATCCTTTCCTTCAAAAAACGGAATCCTACACCTAAGACGTAATGGAACGACTAATTTTTTGCGTAATTTGTCATAGGGAACGGTATTTAATGTGAAAACGATAATTCTGTGGCAATTGCTGGCACCATAAAGTTTTCTCTTTCCAGGCCGAAAACCAGAGTATCTGTCTAGCGGAAAGAGAAAACATGTTAAAACGAATGAAGATTGTTACCAGCTTACTGCTGGTATTGGCGCTATTTGGCCTTTTACAGCTCGCCTCGGGCGGCTTGTTTTTTAACTCACTTAAGAATGACAAAGAGAACTTTACCGTTCTGCAAACCATTCGCCAGCAACAGTCTGCGCTGAACGCCACCTGGGTTGAGCTGCTGCAAACGCGTAACACCCTGAACCGGGCAGGCATTCGCTACATGATGGATCAGAGCAATATTGGCAGCGGCGCGACCGTTGCCGAACTGATGCAGGTAGCCAGCACGGCGCTGAAGCTGACGGAAAAAAACTGGGCGATTTACGAGTCGCTCCCGCGCGATCCGCGCCAAAGCGAAGCCGCTTTCCAGGAGATCAACCGCACCTATGACATCTATCACGGTGCGCTGGCGGAGCTGATCCAGTTACTGGGTGACGGGAAGATCAACGCATTCTTTGATCAACCGACACAGAGCTATCAGGATGGCTTTGAGAAGCAGTACATGAGTTACATGCAGCAGAATGATCGCTTGTATGACATCGCGGTGGAAGACAACAACAGCTCTTACAGCCAGGCGATGTGGGTGCTGATCTGCGTGCTGATTACCGTACTGGCGGCGATTATTGCGGTCTGGTTTGGTATCAAGCTGACCCTTATCTCTCCTATGAACCGTCTGATCGACAGCATTCGTCATATCGCCAGCGGTGACCTGGTGAAACGTATTGAAGTGGAAGGGTCCAACGAGATTGGGCAACTGGCGGAAAGCCTGCGTCACATGCAGGGTGAGCTGATGAATACCGTGGGTGACGTGCGTAACGGTGCCAACGCGATTTACAGTGGGGCCAGCGAGATTGCGATGGGCAATAACGATCTCTCCTCCCGTACCGAGCAGCAGGCTGCATCTCTGGAAGAAACCGCAGCCAGCATGGAACAGCTGACGGCGACCGTGAAGCAGAACGCCGAAAACGCGCGTCAGGCCAGCCATTTGGCGCTGAGTGCTTCTGAAACCGCGCAGAAAGGCGGCAAAGTGGTGGATAACGTGGTGCAAACCATGCGTGATATCGCGTCCAGTTCGCAGAAAATCGCCGACATTATCAGCGTCATCGACGGCATTGCCTTCCAGACTAACATTCTGGCGCTCAACGCCGCGGTAGAAGCAGCACGTGCGGGCGAGCAGGGACGTGGATTTGCGGTGGTTGCGGGTGAAGTGCGTAACCTGGCCCAGCGTAGTGCGCAGGCCGCGCGCGAGATCAAGAGCCTGATTGAAGACTCGGTCAGCCGCGTGGATGTAGGTTCAACCCTGGTAGAAAGCGCCGGTGAAACCATGGATGAGATCGTCAATGCGGTAACCCGCGTGACCGATATCATGGGTGAAATCGCCTCTGCTTCTGATGAACAGAGCCGCGGTATTGACCAGGTGGGTCTGGCCGTTGCCGAGATGGATCGCGTGACGCAGCAGAACGCCTCGCTGGTGGAAGAATCCGCCGCCGCCGCTGCGGCGCTGGAAGAGCAGGCTAGCCGCCTTACTCAGGCCGTTGCCGTGTTCCGTATTCAGCATGACCAACAGCGCGCGCGTGACGTTGCGGCCGCTAAACCGGTTTCAACGGTCCAGCCGCGCAAAGCCGCGGTAACGGATGCCGGGGATAACTGGGAAACGTTCTAAGCCTGTGATGCCGGATGGCGCTATCGCTTATCCGGCCTACGGGAAAGTTACGTGGTTGCCGGAAATGTTACGTAGGCCCGATAAGGCGTAGCCGCCATCGGGCAATTAGCGCAACATCAGGTGCATGGCGCAGCGCGATTCAAATGCCAGTCCATGCGCCGCTTCCTCTTCTCTTTTCTGGCGCAACTTTGCAGGCAGAGTCTCGTCAGCCAGCATTTCAAATCCCAGTCGCGCGTACCATGGCGCATTCCACGGCACATTGCGGAAGGTGGTCAGCGTGAGCGACGTGTAACCTTTCGCGCGCGCCTGTTCGGCAACATACTCAATCAATCTGCGGCCAATTCCTTTTCCCTGCCACTCCAGATGCAGCGACAGTTCAGCAATAAACAGCGATGACCCCAGCGTTTCGGCAACCAAAAAACCGACCGGAAGCGCATCGACCTGCGCCAGCCAGCTCATGCCTGCGGCGGCAAAAGCCTGATGCTGAGCAGCGGATAACATCTGGTCTTCAGCAATCCACGCCAGTTCGGGGATGCGTAAAAAACGTTGCCCCGCAGATCGTTCGATGGCGGGAAGAGCGGCAGTGTCTGCCAGAGTAGTAGCGCGCAAGGTGATGTTCATACGAGGAGCATAACATGCCCGATAAACGCGGTGTTATCGGGCATCTGGAGGATTAATCTTTACGCGGATCGCTGATGGGTTGGCGAACCAGGAAGATGTAGGCGAGGGCACCCACCATGGTGACGCAGCCGCAGATGATCAACGCCAGGCGGAAAGAGTTGGTGGTATCAACAATAAAACCGGTGACGATCGGTGCGAACGACGCGCAGATAAAGCTGGCAAAGTTCTGGATACTGCCCACGGAAGCTGTCATACGTGAGGCGACGGCGACGTGGATCAGACCCCAGCACGAGGTACCTGCGAAGTGGATACAGAACAGCGCCATACCGATCAGTAACACGGCGGCCATTGACGTTGTGGCCTGTGGCACGACGAAGGTGAAGGCCGCGGAGCAGAACATCCCGGCGATAATACAAATCTTACGGCTCTTAATCGGTGCCATACCGCCTTTCACCAGCCAGTCGGTGACAAAACCGTTAATCAGCATGCCGGCTGCGCCAAACAGGAATGGGATCGCCGCCATTAATCCGGTGCT
Source organism: Citrobacter sp. wls757 (assembly GCF_005280935.1). Lineage (NCBI taxonomy): Bacteria > Pseudomonadati > Pseudomonadota > Gammaproteobacteria > Enterobacterales > Enterobacteriaceae > Citrobacter > Citrobacter sp. wls757. The sequence continues at coordinate 63,177 of NZ_SZWU01000019.1, forward strand.
TTTTAAATCCAGGTTGTAGGAGGTTTGCAGGTAGCCCGGCAGCCAGGCCAGGTATAACCATGCAGTGTAGTTGATGCCGCTAAAGCCCAGCATCATGCCCCACATGGTACGGTTGCGGAACAGGCTGCGCCATTCGGCAAAGCTCAGCGGATCGCGGCGGGCATTGACGCTACCGGCGTTCAGGTACGCTTGTTCCGTGGCGCTCAGCTCAATTTGCTCGCGGTTGCGATACAGCATGTACCAGCCGATGGCGAGGAAAATACCCAGCACGCCAATGGTGATGAACATCCAGCGCCAGCCCATTACCAGCATCATGGCAGCCAGAATCGGCGGGCTAATGGCAACCCCGATGGTGGAGGCGGCGTTGAATAATCCCATCGGGCGGCCGCGCTCTTTGATGTTAAACCAGTCGTTGATGACTTTTACGCCGCACGGGTTCATTGGCGCTTCGCCAATCCCCATCCCGATACGCACCAACACAAACTGGGTGAAGCTGTGCACCATGCCGGACAGCGCCTGAAACAGCGACCAGAAGAACATCCCCAGTCCCAGCATAATGCGCGGACCTTTGCGGTCCAGCAGCGGACCGCAGGGCAGTTGCGCAATACCGTAAGCGAGAGAGAATACCGACAGCAGCACGCCGATTTGCGTGGCGCTCAGCCCCAGTTCTTCACGAATCGTTAAGTTGGCGACAGACAGTGAGCTGCGGTCGAGGTAATTAATCACCGCAGCAAAAAATAATAAAATCATTGCTGTGGTCTGGATACGTTTAATTCGGCTACTGCGTTGCACCATGCCCTCAGGCGGAACATTAATATCCGCAGATGACGACGTGCCAAACGAAGAACTTGGGTCGAGGGTAATATTATTTTTTTCCACGCCGGACTCCTGAACCTCAATAATTTATTTTTCACACAGCAGGACTGTGCAGTATTGAAAAAATACCAGTGATGAATCAATTTGCTCATCACCGCTCACAAAAGTTTTTAATGCAGTCGACTTAGCGTGAGCATAGGCAAGAGGTATTTTTCAGGCGTTTTTATTTTTATAAAATCGTGCTCCCGGTAATGATTTGCTGTTTTTTATCGGTACTTAATGAGCGACATTACAACCCTGGTTGATGGAGCGAATCATCGATTGTTTGGCTGAATTCAAATGGTTACAGAGCGCGAGGGTGGCATCCAGGTCGCTGCGGCATATCAGCGCGCTGAGGATGGTCATATGCTCATCAATGGCAATGATGTTACGCTGCTTGAGATCGCTCTCATCCCACTGATAGTGGAAGTGGAAAATCACGGAGATGATTTCAAGTGATTGATTAAAAAATACATTATCGGCAGCAGAGAGTAGCAAAGCATGGAACTCACGATCTAACTGCGAGAACATGCGAAAGCTGCTGCCAATGCTGTCGCGCAGGATCCGATGGCGCTCCAGTAGCGTTTTAGCCTGCAACCAACGCGGGTCATCGTCCGGCAGATTGAGGAAATGCTGCAGAGAATGCGTTTCCAGCATCTCTCTGAGTTCAAACAGCTGTTCCGCATAGGCCTGATCGAACTGCTTCATGCTCCACTGACCACGTTTTTCGTTTTTAATCAGGTTGTAACGTTCGAATTTTAAAAGATATTCCCGCACTACCACCGGGCTGACGCCTGCGGCTCTGGCAAGCTGTAGTTCGGAGAAGCTCTCGCCTGCGCGCAGCTGTCGCTGGTTGATCATGGTGAAAAACGCCTGCTCAAAAATCCGGTTTTGCTCGGTCATGGAGGCGGTGGTGCAGGCAAAACCGTCGTCATGGTCGGGTTTTCGCACGATGACATAGTGGCTGCCGACCTGGGTCAGCACGCCGCACTCGCCTAAGTGGCTCAGCATATGGCGCACGGTGGTGCGGCTGATGTTGTACATCTCCGCCAGTGCGCTTTGTGAGGGGAGTGGGGAAGGGATATGACCACGCGCCATATCATCGATTATCTGGTTAATCACATTGTGGCGTAAGTTCTGCGAACGGCTCATGGTTTCTCCTTTTTATCTATTAAAACCCGATTTAAAACATTTTTATGCGCTGGAATTCACAGATTGTGTTTCTGCTTTCTCCGTCCTTTTTATTTTCGTTGATATCTGAGGCAACAAAAAAACAGGAGAGCAGAATCATGTCTACGATGAATACGTTGATTTGCCAGGAACCTAAAAAATTAGTCTGGAAAGAGCGCGAAATACCTATTCCGGGTGAGGGTGAAGCATTAATTAAAATTAAGTCGGTAGGAATTTGTGGTACTGATATTCATGCCTGGGGTGGCAATCAACCTTTTTTCAGCTACCCGCGTGTATTAGGGCATGAAATATGTGGGGAAATTGTCGGTCTGGGTAAGAATATACAGAATCTGAAAAATGGTCAGCAGGTGGCGGTTATTCCTTACGTGGCCTGCCAGCAGTGTCCGGCATGCCTGAGCGGGCGCACCAACTGCTGCGAGAAGATTTCAGTGATTGGCGTGCACCAGGATGGCGGTTTCAGTGAATATCTGTCCGTTCCGGTGACCAATCTGCTGGACGCGCAGGGGATTGACCCGCAGGCGGCGGCGCTGATTGAGCCTTACGCTATCAGCGCTCATGCGGTACGCCGGGCGGCGGTGGCTCCGGGTGAGCAGGTGCTGGTGGTCGGCGCGGGTCCGATTGGTCTGGGGGCGGCAGCGATTGCCAAAGCCGATGGCGCACAGGTGGTGGTCGCCGATACCAGTCCAGCACGCCGGGAGCACGTGTCTTCCCGGTTGGGACTCCCGGTTATCGACCCATCCGCTGAAGATTTTGATGCGCAGCTGCGCGCTCAGTTTGGCGGTTCGTTGGCGCAAAAGGTTATTGATGCCACGGGGAATCAGCATGCGATGAACAACACGGTGAATTTGATTCGTCATGGCGGCAGCATCGTTTTCGTTGGGCTGTTCAAAGGCGATTTGCAGTTCTCTGACCCTGAGTTCCACAAGAAAGAGACCACCATGATGGGCAGTCGCAACGCCACGCCGGAAGATTTCGCCAAAGTGGGCCGTCTGATGTCGGAAGGCAAACTTACCGCTGACATGATGCTCACGCACCGTTACGCGTTTGCCACACTGGCAGAAATCTACGAACGGGATGTGATTAACAACCGTGAACTGATTAAAGGCGTGATCACGTTCTGAGAGGGGAAATGTGATGAAGACATTGAATCGACGTGATTTTCCGGGGGCCTGCTACCCAACGCGCGTGATCCAGTTTGGTGAAGGTAACTTCCTGCGGGCGTTTGTTGACTGGCAACTGGATATCCTCAACGAGCAAACCGATCTGAACGCTGGTGTGACCATCGTTCGCCCGATCAATACCGATTTTCCGCCGTCGCTGAATACCCAGGACGGGCTGTATACCACGCTTATTCGCGGGCTAAACGAGCAGGGTGAGGCAGTGAGTGAGGCACGGCTTATCCGTTCGGTGAATAACGAAATCAACCCGTATCAGGATTTCGCGGCGTATCTGGCGCTGGCGCACAATGCGGACATCCGTTTTGTGTTTTCGAATACCACCGAAGCCGGAATTAGCTATCACGCAGCTGACCGTGTGGATGATGCGCCGCCGGTGAGCTTTCCGGCCAAGTTGACACGCCTGCTGCTGGAGCGTTTTAACCACTTTGCGGGCGCGGTGGATAAGGGCTGGGTAATTATCCCGTGCGAGCTTATCGACTATAACGGTGAGGCGCTCAAAACCCTGGTGCTGCGCTATGCGCAGGAGTGGCAGCTTCCTCCGGCATTTGCCGACTGGGTGGAGACGGCAAACACGTTCTGTTCCACGCTGGTCGACCGCATTGTCACCGGCTACCCGCGCGAAGAAGCCGCTACGCTGGAGGCTACGCTTGGCTATCACGATGCGTTTCTCGATACCGCGGAGCATTTTTACCTGTTTGTGATCCAGGGGCCGCAGTGGCTGGCAGAGGAGCTGAAGCTGGCGCAGTGTCCGCTGAATATCCGTGTGGTGAGCGATATCAAACCGTACAAAGAGCGCAAGGTCGCTATCCTCAATGGTGCGCATACGGCTCTGGTGCCGGTCGCGTGGCTGTGCGGGCTGGAGACCGTTGGCGAGGCGATGCAGGATGCTGATGTCCGCCGCTTTGTCGAGCGGGCGATTAGTGAGGAGATTATTCCGGTGTTGGATCTCCCAGCGGACGAATTGCGTGAATTTGCCGATGCGGTGAGCGGGCGTTTTCAGAACCCCTACATTCGCCACCAGTTGCTTTCCATTGCGCTTAACGGGATGACCAAATTCCGCACCCGAATTTTGCCGCAGCTGCTGGCGGGTCAGCACAATGGGCGCTGGCCCGTGCGGTTAACGTTTGCCCTCGCTGCGCTGCTGGCGTTTTATCGTGCAGAGCGCGATGGGGAACGCTATCCGATACAGGATGATGAGCAGTGGGTAAGCCTGTATGCCAGCCTGTGGCCGCGAGTTGGCAATGATTTAACGCTGCGTGAACTGGTGGATGCCGTGCTCGGCGATGCGGCGCACTGGGGAGAGGATTTGACGTTGTTACCTGGGCTCGCCGGGCAGGTGACGGCCAATCTGGAGATGATTCTGGTGCAGGGTATGCGCCAGGCGGTGAACGGTCTGGAATAAGGTTGCCATGCAGCGCCCGGTGTGGTGTTGGGCGCTGTTTTTTTCAGACAATACATTCGGTTCACGATAGGCCTGATAAGCAAAGCGCTATCAGGCCTTTCATGTTACGAACCCTGAGCCACTACTTTGATTTCAACCATCCCGATCCCCAGCTTACGCGGTGAGTGACCGAGAATATTGCCTTCGTTGGTGGCGACCGGATCGGGTGGAACAATTACCAGCGTATCGGCATCCGCCGGGTTATCAAAATGTAAGGTGGTGGTGCTGACGTCATGGCCTAACACCAGTGTCTGCTCCTCGTTGCCAACGCGCACGGGGATCGGACGATTGGCATTGTCACCGAAGGCTTTCGCGGTAATGACCAGATCGAATTTCTTCGGTAGCGGGGCTTTGTACTCAATCGTTACTTCTTCGCTGAGCTGCGCATTGGACCAGCGTCCCCAGGATTCGGGGCGTGAAATGCCGCTAAACTGTTTGACTTCTTCCGGCGCGCCCGCCACGTTGAAAACGAAGCTATCTGCTTTGTAGCGAATGTCGTTATCGACAATTTTCAGCGTATCGACGTTACCTTTATAGCGCTCCATGTCGATCACCGTGTCTTTAAATACGGTTTTACTTTTCCACTTGGCTTTATCTACGTGCTGTACGATTTGCTGTCCGCCCAGCTGCCCCTGTGATACGCACCAATCGGTAGAGAGTGCCAGCTCCGGCGCCCACAGTTGCGCCATTTTGTAGCAGCGATCGACCCAGACGAAGTTATCGCGTGGGGCGAAATCTGCCAGCTGGAAGCGCAGCGGGGCCGAGTATTCGCTTTCCGGCAGCGGCTCGACGCGTTTGTCCGATACGCGCAGCAGCAGCGGCAGGCGGAAATGACTGCCGGAGAAAGAGATCATATTTTTGTCCTGGTCGACGGTGAACTCTTTCATCTCTTTCGGGAAATTCCACAGGCGAATGATATCGGGCTTCCACGCCAGCATTTTTTCTTTGATGTTCAGGAACACTTCCGAGACGGATTCGCTCGACAAGCTGCTGCGGCCAAGGCCGATAAAGTTATCGCCGCCGAGAATATCCAGTACCGTTGCGCCGTTATCCATCGTGTTACGCTTTACCGCCAGCGTGTCCTGTTGCGGTTGATCGCCGCGCAGCACGAAGAACAGGTTGTTGCGGTCCTGCTTGTTCAGATACTTCCATGCGGTGTTGTTCATCGCCAGATGATCGGAAGACACCACGATAACGGTATCTTTAAACCACGGCGATGCTTTGATTTTATTGATAAATTCGGCAATGTTTTCTTGGCTGCAGCTGACCGCGCTGAACGATTGGTTGGCCTTCCCGTCGATGTCATAACGTTTACGGTTGCAGCTACGGGAGATAAATCCATCCGGATGATGGGTATCCACGGTCAGGGTAAACAGTGAAAAACGCTGGCCCGAGCGCGAAAGCTCTTCGAATTTTTTCCACGCTTCGTCCAGCACGGTATCGTCGTAGAAGCCCCAGTCGTTACGATAGGTCGGGTCCGCCACCACGCTTTTTAACTCTTCCGCACCATACAGATGGTCAAAGCCGTGAGATTTCAGGAACACGTCTTTGCCAGCAAAGCGCAGGTTGGCACCCTGCACAAAGTAGTTCTGATAGCCGGAGTTTTTCAGGATATCGCCCAGACAGATATTGTTAGGGAAGAAACTTGAAACCGACGCAGAGGCGTTGCCTTCAAACGGCGCAAACAGCGGAATTCCGCACTGGGAGGCGACCATGCCCGCGATGGTGTAATCCGTACCCGGCAGTTGCATGGTGTTGCTGAAATCCAGACCTTCGTTTTTCAACGCGCCGAGTTCCGGGGTCAGATCCGGGAACGCGTCGTTATTAAAATAGGTGCGTTCGAGGCTCTCACCGTAGATATACACCAGGTTCAGCTTCGGGTTGGGAATGGTTTTCGATGGCTCTTTATAATACGTCGGGAAATCCGGATCGCCATCGCGTGATTGCGACTTCACCAGTTCGGTTATCTGGTGAAACGCCGGGCTGGCGTCAACGGAGGCCAGCGCCAGCAGCAGGGCCAGCAGACTGTAACCCACATGATGTGGATGATGGCGACGGCGGCGTAGGATCCAGCCGAGAGCGACAAAAACGGTAGTCAGCGCCAGCGCGATCCCAACGCCCGGCAGGATATATTTGCCGATGCCTGCGCCGGTCAGGCTGTTGGTCAGCGTATAGAGAACCGCGTCATTGATCCCGTCGCCGGTGAAATAGTCACTGGCATAAAGCGTGATATTCAAGACAATAAAAATCCCCAGCACCGTTAACGTGGCGGCAAACCACCAGGTGTTGCGACCCGCTTTCCAGGCATAAATCAGCACTGAAGCGAGAAACAGAGTGATGGAGACTAATTCTGACAACGGTCGATCCTCAGTAAACCGGGCAATTGCCTGGCAGGCTAATCATTTGGTGAGAGAACAATGTAATAGCGTTGTTACATTGCTGCAATTGTAGTGACATTAAATTACGTTGTTATTCAGAATTGGTTTAGATATGCGCGTTTTTGTGGAGAAATACTGTTTATTTGGAATGTGAATGTATTGTCGAAAATAAATAGATGCCGCGCAGGTTATACGCGGCATGTCGTGCGTCAGGAAATGAAGTTCATGCCCTGTTTTAACACCAGATCGCAGGCCTTGGTTTTTACCTGCTTCGCCAGCGAGCTGTTACCGATCGTGCTCAGGTTCAGCTGTTGACCATCTTTGGCGTTGAGCAGCCCCTGAATCCCGTCCATATAGTTGGTATCTTGTTTCTGCTCTGGCGCGCTGAGTCCCAGTTTATCCAGCACCTGGTTTTTGACGTTTTGCGCGTCGGTGACCGAGGCCAGTTTCTGTTTAGCGCAGTATTCCAGGATCCCGGCGGCGTTATTCATGCTGCTGGAGGTCAAAGACTGATTGCTGCCGTTCAGCAGGCTGGTCAGGGAAGAGAGCGACGAGCTGCTTTGCGAGCCGGAGCTTTGTTTGCTCAGCTCACTGGCCGCGCTGGAGAGCGAATCCTGCCAGGAGGCGGCGAAAACGCTGGTGGAGATGAGCGTGCTGGCGGCAAGCGCACAGCACAGCAGACGTTTGGTAGTTTTCATCATTATATGCAACTCGTGTTATGCCTTTTCAGCGCAGTATAGCGCTGGCAGTCTTAGGAGTGGTCCTAATACGTTAATACTCTTTACCGGTTACCCGACTACGGTAGCTTTCCCAGTTAAAAATGACCCACAGACTGTTGCCAAGGCGCATACGATCCATCACGCGCTCACCCAGCAGCTTGTTCATTTCATCCATATTGCTGTTAGTTAACATACCGGTCGGACGTTTTGAGGACGAACGGCGATCGACAATCTGATTAATGATCACTTTTTCATAGCGGGATTCGGTCTGCATGCCGATCTCGTCGATCACCAGCAGATCCACATTGCTCAGATCGTTGAGCAGCTGTTCTTCGCTAGTTTCACGATTACTGAACGTTTCTTTCATCGCCGACATGATATCGGCCACGGTAATGATCAATACCGACTTGCCGCGCAGTAGCAGTTCGTTGCAGATGGCGGCGGCTAAATGGTTTTTGCCGGTGCCGGGTTTGCCGGAGAAGATAAAGCTGGCGATGTTGCCGTCAAACTCTTCAACATACTGGCGGGCTTTGCTCAGGGCGTTCATCTGACCTTCGCACTCTACCCGATAGTTTTCGAACGAACAGTTCTGATGCAGCGGACGGATACCGGAGCGGTTGAATGTGCGCTGCATTTTCATAGCCCGGTTTTCGCGGGCCAGCGCTGCGGCACGAATTTCACCTTGCTCTTTTTGCCATGCCAGCAGCTCTTCGCCCGTTTTAAAGGCGGGCTCGACATTAGGTGGCATCATTTTTTGCAGACGTTTCATCAGGTCGCCAACGTTTTTCATCGTTATCCTCTAAAACCCGGTGGAATGTGGCTGTCAGGTTCACTGACGCTGTTCACATCGCGCTTTGGCATTCCGCCATTGCTGGCCCGTCCAATCTGAATGCTGCGCGCCAGTTTTTGCTGCCACTGAATATGGTGAAAGACTTTTCCTTCAGCCTGCCAGTAGGCAACAAATGAGGCCAGCTCTTCAGCAGTAACCGGCTCTCTCAACGCTACGCCCCATAAAGCAGCCTGACGCTGAAAATCGGCATCAGGCTGCCAGGCAGCGTACATCGCAAATTTCCCCATTGGCACGGCAACGGGAGCGGCTTGCGGCTCTTCATAAAATTGATCATCTAATGTCACATCGCTTCCCGGGCGTGACAGTTTCTCCTCAAGCGCCAACAGCTCAGCCAGTCTCGCAGGCGTCACCGCGTAAAACGCTGGCGCATTGTTAGCGAATACGGCTACGGCACCACCCGCAGACTTGGCCAGCACGGCGTGGTGATCGTGTAGTAAGGCGTCAATGCTAGTGACGTCTGGCGTCAAAATTTTGCAGGGCATAATGTTTCTCAATACTGAACAACAACCGAGAAGGGGACTGCTTTTATAGTAACACAGAGAAGAAGGAGAGCAGCAGATGAGGGGGAGATTCCCCTCTCTGCAGGGCATTAAAGAAAGTGCACCGTCAAACGCGTGGGCGTTTGCGATACAGCCATAACCCTGGCACGGATAGTCCGATGGAGAGCGCGCCGACGATCGATGAGGCTTTCAGGAAATTGGTCAGCAGGGTGATCATCAGCGCTTCGCTGTAGCCAAAATGACCGATTTTTACCGCCGAGATCATGGCGGTGTAAGCGGAGATCCCAGGGAACATCGGGATCACTGCCGCAACGGTAAAGACTTTCGGATGTGCTAGATACCAACGCGACCACTGGATCCCAATGCAGCCGACCAGCAGCGATGCCATAAAAGTCGACCATTCGATATTAAACCCTGCGCTCATCATCACCATTCGCGAACCGTGGCCGAGCGCGCCGAGTAACGCACACCAGGGGAGCGCCCGATGAGGGACATTAAATACCATGGCAAAGCCTACCGCCGGGATCGCCGACAGGATCATGTCCTGCATTAACGCCAACATGAAATCGATCACGCCCATCCGCGTAGCCCCCATAAGGTCATCGACATGACTACGCCAATGCAGGTCGCCAGTGTAAGCAAACTGGCAATTGCCCAGCGGGCGAGCCCGGTATTAATGTGTCCCTTAAACATATCCGCGACGGAGTTGATCAGCGGAAAGCCCGGAACCAGTAGCAGCACGCTGGCGGCCATGGCGATGGTCGGGGTGTGGCTAAACGTCGGTAGCGTCAGCAGCAGACCAGAAATCGTTGTCGCCACAAACGCGGTGATGCAAAAGTTAATTTGTGGGTGCAAATGCCGGGATGCCAGAATCTGACGGATATACATTGCCACCATGCTGGCGAAAAAGGTGATCACCGCACCATCCCATCCGCCGTTATTGAGTTTACAAAAGCAGGCGCAGGACAAACCGACCATGAAGGCGACCAGCCATCTTGGATAGCGTAGCGGCTTAATCTGGCTAAAGCGTTTCTCTACCCCTTTAATATCCAGCAGTTTATGTTCCGCCAAAATGACAATGTGCTGCACTTCCGTCACGACGTGCATATTAATGCCGCGATCCTGATTTTTTCGCGTTGATGTCAGGCATTGCCCGTCTTTAATGGTGGTCAGGACGATAGCGTTAGAGGAGATGGCGCTTTCTACGCTATCCATGCCAAGTGCCAGCCCGAGGCGGGTGGATAACTCGTCAACCAGAGCGCTTTCTGCCCCATGCTGAAGTAAAAAAAGTCCGCATTGAATACATAACCGTGTAACCGTTCTCTGTGACGACTGCTCTGTTTGCATGGCTCGCTCTGACTGAAAAGGATCTCTTTGAGTGACGAATGTCTTCTTTTTATCATGAAGCATGAGCCCGCTGGCTCTGGCTAAGATCAATCTTTGTGTCGAAAAAAGACACAGGTGATACGGTTGTGGCATCTTAACGCCCCCGTTCGCTAAGGTACGAGAGGGAGACATGATTGAAATGTAGCGCTATTTTCCCGGATGACAAATACGTAAGCCATGCTAACGATCTATTGTAGTTATTATAATTGTACAGATAATGTATTTATACGTAATTGTGCAATAATAGCTTAGAATTTGGCGCTATTTGGATGGTGCCGTCAATACTTTTTGAAATAAATACCAAGGATAACAATTCACCCCGCTTATTGTTCGGAGTATTTTCCTGTGAGTTAAGATTATTAATCCACCCGGGAGAATTTAATTAAGTACGATTGCGGACTGGTGAGTGTGGAGGGGATATGTTGCCAGGACGCTGCAAAAACGCAATTATTATTAGTAAATCACCGATTATACAAACTGGGCTTAAAGGTATAATGCAGGGAAAGTTCTCCGATTACGAACTTACCTACTGTCGTTCTGTTGAAGAACTGACGTTATTACAGCTACGGTGTGCTGATTTGGTAATTGCTGATTTAACCGGAGACTGCAATCATCCACGTGCAGTTTGCGAACAATATTATTCTTTATTATCTCAATACCGTGATATTCACTGGGTATTTCTCGTATCTCGTATCTTTTATCCTCTGGCGGTTGAACTACTGATGTGTCCTGTCAGCTCGCTGCTCTCTGACGCCGAGCCGATTGAAAGTTTAGTGAATGTTATTCACGCGGGAAATACACGAGCAGAGAGAATAAGCAAGGCGCTGCTCTCTCCGCCTGCTATGCCGCAATTGTTAGACCATAGCGCACGATCTATCGTTCTCACTCTCTCTGAAAGAAAAGTATTGCGCCTCCTTGGGAAAGGATGGGGGATTAACCAGATTGCGGCGTTGCTGAAAAAAAGCAATAAAACAATCAGTGCCCAAAAGAATAGCGCTATGCGTCGCTTGTCGATAAATAGCAATGCAGAAATGTATGCCTGGATAAATAGTTCTCAGGGATCGCGAGAACTTAATTTACCTTCAGTTTATGGAGAAACCACGGAATGGAAAGCAGAATCATCAAAAGAAACGTTGCACTGGTAGAAAAGTGCACGATGAGCAGCGTGGGTATTAAGAGTTTATTTAATACCATGCCGGATGACCAATATAAACTTCATCTCTTTTCAAACCAGCCCGCTTTTAGCCAGGCAATGTTAAAGATGTCGTTTTCGGCAGTTATTTTTTCCCTCTCTGCAATCAGAACCGATCGAAGAGCAGGGTTGACCTATTTAACGGAGCTGGCGATAAATTATCCGCGGATTCGCCGTGTGGTGATTGCCGATGATGACGCTGAAGCGCGTTTAATTGGTTCCCTATCCCCCTTGCCGTTAGATGGCGTTGTGAGTAAAGCTTCTTCGTTAACGGTGTTGCAGGACGCGTTATTTACGGCGTTAAGCAGCCCTGGTCGGGGAACCGAAGGCACGAAAAACCATTGGTATATTAATCAAAGCCGTATGCTCAGCCCGACAGAACGAGAAATACTGCGCTTTATGTCGAATGGTTATTCGATGCCACAGATTGCTGTTCAGCTTGAACGGAACATCAAAACCATTCGGGCACACAAATTCAATGTGATGTCCAAACTGGGGGTCAGCTCGGATGCCGGGTTACTGGATGCCGCCGACATCCTGCTGTATCTGCGTGCTGGCGAGCCAGCGCCTTTTATGCAGGTGGTTTCGTGACGGGCAACGTTGACGTGTTTCTTGCCGGGCTTGGTCGCCGGTTTAGTGCGTGGAACATTACTGACACACGTCAACCCAGGTGGCAGAAGTCAGTTCAGCCATCCTTTCAGGCGTGATGCGAACTGCGCTGTGGATGGCACCTGCAGCAGGCAGCACTTCAGCGTAGTGTTTCAGAGAAACATCACAGTACACTGATATCGGTGTTTCTAATCCGAAGGGGCAAACGCCGCCAACGGGGTGCCCCGTCGCGTTCACGACCTCATCACTACTTAACATTCGGGCTTTGGCGCCGAACGTACTCTTTAGCTTTTTATTATCCAGTCGGGCATCGCCTTTTGCCACGACCAGGATGATATCGTTCTTCACCTTTAGTGAAAGTGTTTTAGCTATTTGGCCAGGTTCAACGTTATGGGCTTTTGCTGCCAGATCAACGGTTGCTGTGCTCTGGTTTAATTCGATGATCTCGATATCTGGTGCATGTTGCGCCAGGAATTGGCGTACTGATTGCAAACTCATTCTTCTCTCCCTATCGCTTACAGATAGCCCTGCACAGCAGAAAACTGCAGGATGTAATTTGTCATAGGGGCAACCACACTGTAAATATTTTATTGTAACAACATAGCAACATTAGCAGTTTTTCGATCGTCTTCACAATCAAAGAAACCGGTTACAGTAACCGGTTGCAGAATGCTGAAATGACGATTAATACTGAAGTTGTCACTTCCTCTGTATCACATAATAAGAGCCATCTATGAAACTTAACTCGAAAAGCGGTAGCGCTGGTGTTCCTCCCGGCACGGTTGCGAAAAGTGGTAATGGGCTTTACGTGGTGGCGGTGTTGATGCCAGCACGGTTGCAGGGTTTTGCACAACGGGAGAACGGCTATGTCTACTAACCATGCTGTGTTTAACGTGATTTTCCGCTTTGTTGAAAATTACGTCAGCCCTGTTGCCGGGCGCATCTCTTCGCAACGACATGTAATGGCCATTCGCGACGGTTTTATTTCGGCGATGCCTTTTATGATTGTAGGCTCTTTTCTGCTGGTTTTTGCCTACCCGCCTTTTTCTCCGGATACCACCTGGGGATTTGCTCGCGCGTGGCTGGATCTGGCAAAACAGTTTGAAGGCCAAATCCTCACACCGTTTGATATGACGATGGGGATTATGTCGGTCTACATATGTGCGGCTATTGCTTATAACCTGGGCAAGCACTATGTGAAGTCGCATCAGTTAGATCCGTTTATGTGTGCGATGCTATCAATCATGGCTTTTTTGCTGATTGCCGCGCCAAAAACTAAAGGCACAATGCCGGTTGAAAGCCTGGGAGGAACGGGGATTTTCACCGCCATCCTGGTGGCCATTTACTGTGTTGAAATGATGCGCTTCCTGAAGGCGCACAACATCGGCATCCGTTTACCCGATCAGGTGCCGCCGATGATCAAAAACTCTTTCGATCTGCTGATCCCGGTGCTGGTGGTAGTACTGACGCTGTACCCGCTGAGTCTGGTGATACAGTCGCAGTTTGACATGCTGATCCCACAGGCCATTATGGCCATCTTTAAACCACTGGTGTCGGCTGCAGATTCTCTCCCGGCGATACTTCTGGCGGTATTGATTGGACACCTATTGTGGTTTGCGGGTATTCACGGTGCGGCAATTGTGTCGGGAATGCTGCAAATGTTCTGGCTAACTAATCTTGGGATGAACCAGTCGGCGCTGGCGCAGGGCGCGCCGTTACCGCATATCTTTATGGAAGCGTTCTGGACGTTCTTTATTGTGGTCGGAGGGTCAGGCGCAACGATGGGGTTGGTGATTTGCTATCTGCGTAGTCGTTCGGCTCATCTACGCTCGATTGGGCGTCTGAGCGTAGTCCCCAGCATTTTTAATATTAACGAACCGGTGATTTTTGGTACGCCGATTGTCATGAACCCGGTGTTTTTTATCCCCTTCCTGCTGGCCCCAATGGTGAATGCGGTACTGGCCTGGGCGGCGATGAAACTGGATTTAATTGGGCGGGTCATTTCAGTGGTTCCCTGGACAGCACCGGCACCGGTTGGCGCGGCATGGGCATTAGGCTGGGATTATCGTGCGGCTATTCTGGTGGTGCTGTTGGCGCTGGTGTCGGCCGTTATCTACTTCCCATTCTTTAAGGTCTACGAAAAGCAGCTATTGGCGCAGGAAAAAGAAGAAGCGCAGCGTATGGAAGAGGAAAACCAGCAGGTTGCATAAATATCTGGCGAGGGGCTACGGCTCCTCGCTTACTTCAGCGTGCAGTCTCCGCATTGCTGAACGTCAGGCAGGCGATAGCGTTGGCAGCAGGTTCTGCGTACTAACAGCCCCTCGCGCGGAACAACGGTTCGCCACAGAGGGTTATCCTGACCGCAGGAGAGTTGTTTCTCAAAAAAGCAGGTCTGGCGCAGCGTGGTCAGCAGTTCCTCACCTAGCAACGGCTTCATTTCCGTTAAATACCAGTGAATTAAATATCCGGTGTTGCTCCAGATAAGCTTCGCGTTGATCTCGCTCGTCGCTTCCAGCGCCTGCACAACCGGCGTCAGCGCTGAGAGAATCAGCGTTTCCATGCGTTGTTGAGGAGACAGGGCTGTTGCCTGGTGATCCTGATGGACGTCGATCCAGAAGCAGGCCGCACGGCCTGTTTCGTGAAACTCTACGCGCATATGTTCAGGAGAGACGTCGATAGCCTCTTTTTGCGTCAGTAGGGCCACCATTAACGGAGGCATCATCAGGCCGATATACCATTGCGCCCAAAGAGAAATCAGGGGCTTATTTTCGCGGGGTAGCGTGGGCTGGTTGCGATAGATATGGTCTGAATAAACGGCCAGCAGCGAGCTAAGCGTCGTCGGTTGCGTCCATTCATGCAGCGTCATTGCACCTGGCACAGGCGTTTCGTCAAGACGAATGAAGTCCAGCAGGTGCTCGCGAGTTTTGGCTATCGTTGCGCGTACGGCAGCAGCCAGCGAGGGCATCTCTGAGGGGAGATGGCTATGCCAGATGACATCTTCAACGATCGGTGCGGAACGATAAGCCATGTCGATATAAGGATGTTAATCTTAATGATAATGATTGCTAATCCTATAATTGACATTAAGCGATGGCAAGATCTTTGTCGCCATCCCGAGCGGCAGCGCACAGAAAGCTCAGGTAGAAGGGCAGTTTACCCGCAGCTCATCGCTGACCAGGGTATTGTTACGCCCAAGATTCTTGGCCTCGTAAAGGGCTTTATCCGCTTTGGCGATAGCAGCATCAATATCCTGTTCTACCAGAGGTGCAATGCCGATACTGACGGTTACGTTGGTTGCCACGCTCTCATTAAACATGTGAGGGATTTTAAGGTCGTACACTTTCTGGCGGATACGTTCGGCGGCAGCCTGGGCCTGCTGTGGATCGACCGCGGTCAACAAAATCATAAACTCTTCACCGCCAAAACGCGCCACCACATCCCGGGAGCGTACGGAGTCTCGGATGGCGGCAGAAACACGGATCAACGCCTGGTCGCCCATCATATGTCCGTAATGATCGTTATAGGATTTGAAATGGTCGATATCCAGCAGCAGAACGAAGTGCCTCGAATTACTCAGAGCCAACAGCGTATCGAGCCGGTGTTGCAGCCCCCGGCGATTATACAAACCGGTTAGCGGGTCGAGCATGCTGAGCCCGTTCAGGGTTTCCCTTTCCTCCAGCAGTTTGTACATCAGTTGCTGAGCGAATCCATCGTAGCGCTTTTGTATCACATGCTGGATGGCGATACCGGCCATAGGCAGCGCCATAAAATAGAAAATCCGCAAACCATGTTCGCTGCCGTTAAGCCATAAACAAACGGCGACGGAGGGGAGTGAGTGGAGCGTAAACGCGATGATATTATTGGCAAAAGCGATAGAGCCAATAAACAGTACGCTGAGCAGCGCTATTAACAGGAAATAATAATCATTCTGACCTAGAGCGTTATATTTCAAGAATATATGTAACGCCCATAACAAGCCAAAAACGATTGAAATAAAAGGGAGATTAATTCTTTTATCCGCGTATTTCCCATGCCATACCAGCAGCAGTGTACTCATCACCAGCATTAGCAACGCCGGTACTGATAAGGCTTTGACCGCAAACAGTGGGAAAAAAAGCGTAAACAGCGCGGAGACTGCGTTGAGCAGTAGAAACAGTCGTAAAGAGAGTTGGTATTTTTTTGTGCGCAGAGTTCGCCAGGATTGTACTGTCATAGGTAAATATTGTTAGTTATCTGCAATGTACGAAGGTGTGTTGGTAAATAAAACAAATAACGAACGGGGTATCATTCGCAGAGGTTTTTATTGTTTTTAGTTGAAGAGCTAACCGGTGAGCAATTTATCACCTTGGATTATTCATGTCATCAATCGTTAAGTAAAACTCATATAATTGATAGTGCTTCACGGCTGACAAATGAGAAATTTTATCATATGATATTGGTTATCATTATCAGTGTTATAGGTGAAATCATGTTGCAACGTACGCTGGGCAGTGGATGGGGTGTTCTGCTGCCGGGAATGCTGATTGCCGGGATGGCATATAGCGACCTGTCGGTCTACGTATGGAAGGTGATGATTGTATTAGGATTACTGCTGACTTCGCTCATGCTGTACCACAAACGTTTACGGCACTTTGTTTTGTTACCTTCATGCGCGGCACTGATTGGCGGCATTGTTTTGGTAATGATGAACTGGAATCAGGGATGAACAAAACAGAGAAGGAAATCGAGAGGGAAATAAGATAATTGGTGCGAGGGGGGGGACTCGAACCCCCACATCCTAAGGACACTAACACCTGAAGCTAGCGCGTCTACCAATTCCGCCACCTTCGCACAGTCATCTTATTTTTTTGATATCGCCTCGTTGGTGCGAGGGGGGGGACTCGAACCCCCACATC